>CAZXYA010000090.1:0-21324 GCA_964644655.1 uncultured Saprospiraceae bacterium
ATCCGTTGGGCGTGTTTTTTCCCCAACGGATTAGTTTCCCCAACGGATTTTAGATAAATTATAAAATTAGCAAATATCTATTTTCAATCTGATACTCTAATGATATAAGATATAAGATTTAGATCTTCGGTATTAAATCATAGACATAAAAAATGCTAGACTTTATTAAAAGCCTAGCGTTTTTTTATGTTCCTAGCTACTCAGGCAAGATGCCTAAGCTACCGATTAAAATGGTAAATCATCTTCTACTGCACTTCCTCCTGTTGTTGCAGGAGCATCATCTAAAGTAGGAAAGTCACCGCCTGCTGCTGCTGGCGGAGCTGCCGCTGGTGCTGCCGCAGTTCCAGATTCAATTCTCCAAGCGTTTAAGTTTGTAAAATACTTTCCCTGCCATTCTCTACCTCTTAAATTAAAATGAACTTTGATATTATCGCCCTCATTAAATTTATCAATCTCATCACATTTATCTTGAACTAATTGAAATTTCACCATTTGTGGATAACGACCATCGTCTACCTCAACTACAAATTCTCTAGCTTGAAAGGTCGCTGTTTTATTTTCTGTATCAAATTTTTTATGCAGTCTTCCTACTTGCTCAAATGACATAAATTATACTTTATAAAGTTACTAAAATTAAGTGCTACAAAAATAAACAAATATTTGAAAAAAAGTAAGTAAAAACATTAATTGTAGCACCTAATTATGCATAAATTTGATTTTTAATCCTTTTTTGAGTCTATTAAAGCGTAATTCGTACACTAAAATTATGCGTCCCACTAAAGGGTTGTGTTGCTCTATACGCATAATCAATGCCAAACCGATTCTTACTACCTTTTTTCGGAGGAACTTCTAAAGTAACGCCAGCACTCAATCCTGAATAAACAGACTGTTCAAAGTCTCGTTCAGCACTCAATCCGACTTCTGCTTTATAGCCTGCTCTAATCATAAAATTCTCCTTAAGGGAATATTCTATGCCCGCACCAATTTGATCCCTCGCAAAAGAATTAGCCGTAAAATTTCCTAAGATAGTAAAGCGATTGTCTGCATCTAAATTAAAGTCATAAGACATGCCAATATTTAAAACTGATGGCAATTCAAATTGCGCAGAACGTTGATTCACCGTAATATCAAAGGAAAGCGTACCGTCAGGATTTTCTGTTGGGAAAGATAAACCTTGTCCACCAAAACTCATTCTTGAACCAATATTTCTTAAGGAAATACCAAATTTAAAATTATCTTTTGGTCCTGTTACATATTGTACACCCGCATCCAAGGCAAACCCAAAAGCAGATACATCCGAAATAGATTCAGAAATCGTTCTAAAAGTAATTCCTACCGAAATCTTATTCTCAAATATATGCGCATAAGACAGGCCTAAATGGAAAAAATTTGGCGAAAATGTCGCCCCAGTTCCTGCGGGTTGATCTTCTGTGGTCACCTCGATTTCCCCCATATCCAAAGACATGATACTAATGCCAAAAGTACCATTTGTGCCTACTTTTTGACCAAGACCAAAAGCATTCATTTTAATATCTGTAGGTTCTAAGTATCGAGCATGCCCGATTAATACTTCTGTCTGCCCATTTATTCGACTCAATCCAGCAGGATTTAACCTCAAAGCTTCGACTCCCATTATCATAGACGTCGTCATGGTATGCAATCCTGCACTTCTCGCCCATGGATTCATCAATAATTCATAAGCTCCTGCCTCTCCTTGTCTATCAGGATTTCCTGCTTCTACATGTGTTGTAAAAAAAAGAAAACAAAAAAGTATACTGTATAAAATTTTATTCATAATATTTTTTTAAGAGCAGAGAGCAGAGAGGAGAGAGGAGAGAATAGAGATTGATGCATCTCTATTCTCTCCTCTCTGTTCTCTATTCTATTATTTCTATAAACCAGATGGATCAAATTGTCTTTGCACACCGAACCATTTAATGGTCTTTTCTCCCAATCCAGGTGCATCAATATGCATTAAGTAGGTGCCACTAGCAATAGGAATGCCTTTGCTATTTTTCAAATCCCATTCTAAAGCTGGTGTAATTTGTTGTTGTCTAATAGCTCGATTATTGCCCGTAATAGAACGTCCAGTTTCATTTCTTACATATCGGCGAATAAATCGACCATCTAAGGAATAAATCGTTACCGTAGCATTCGCAGGTAAATTGGTTATTTTAACCGTATTTGTAAACTGAGAAGTTTCATAAGCAGAGTAAGCTAAATAAGGGTTTGGAACGGCTTTAATCGCTCTTAACGCTTCGTCCATATCCTCTTCAGTTGCTATTTCGTCTGCTTCAACACTATCTAATTTAATTAAATAGGTTGGATAACCATTAAATTCTCCTGTCCCCTCTTCTACTTCGTAGGGATTATCCACTCTCAATTTGACTGTTACATCGTTCGGTATTAATCCTTCGTCATAGGACAACATATTGGTTCCATCTGCTGCGTATAGCATACCTGCCCAAGTGATTTGTTCCAATGCTCTCCTTTTCCTAAAAGGACTAGATCCAAAACTTGGGTCTAATCGCTCTCGAATTTCTGCACATTCATCATACTCGGAATCCGTTACATAGACAAAATGTTGTCCACCTGCATAGAGGTCAAACAAAGAAGGAAGATCTGTTGGAATAATTAAAAGATTCGATGGATTAAAAGCCATGTCACCACCTCTCGGCGCTTCGCCTAGATAATTAGGATTTAATCCCTCTAAAGAAGGATTATCTGCCCGATAAACAGAATTTTCTCCAAAGAAAATATTTAAGCGGGTGCCAGACTCTACATCAATAGCATATCCTGGAAACCAGCCCATACCTACCCCGTCACCATCTGGTGCAGGTAAGTCATCTGCTCCTGCTTCTAATCCTACTGAAGGTGCATTTCGTACATCAAAATTATCTGCGCCTCCCTCTGTTTCTAAATTTAACCCTTCTAATTGACTTGTATAATAAACATTTGCTGTTTCTACAATGACACAACGACTCCACTTAGATTTATCACTCGTAAAAACGATGTCTACATTATTCAAATCTCTTACGCCAGAAATACCGTTGGAAAATTCCGAATTTCGAACAATATTAAAATTTCGACCTTGGTTGACCCAAGCTGGAGAGATATAAGAATTGACAGGAATTAAGCCTGGATTATTGCTAGTTTCTTGTGATCTATCTTCAAAATCAGCCAATATATAAGGAAAAAATAAACCCCCTGAAATATTGATTAAAGACTCATCTTGGTCAACAGATTGTCCTGCCAATGGACCAGTTGTATATACCTCTAGCGCTTCTCCAGAACCAACTTGTGTAAAATTAAATGGATACTGTCTCGCTGAAGGTACAAAGTTTAACCACTCAGGTCTACTGGCATCTTCATAAGCAATTTCTGAACCAATGGCTCCATTTAAGTCAGTTCCCATTTCTCCCACTTCTGGTCTTTGTTCAATGGCAATAGAAAAACCGAATTCGCCAATAATTTGCTCATTTAATTGATCAATCGTCACCGCTGAAGCAATTTCTGTTCCATCTGCCAAATCTGTTAATACCCAACGAACCTGTTCATCTAATCGAGTATTACCCATATTTTCATCTACAAAAGTCAGTTGGAATTCTCCATTTTTAACCGAAAGTGGATTATACACCTTAATGTCAATAGGTCCTCTACCTGCTTTATAGTCAATTTCTCCTGTAAAACTACCATCTAAAATAGCTGCAATTGTTGATTCTTTCATGTCCAAAAATACCCCACCTGCACCAATACCATCCAATCGGGTAATTTCTGCGCCTGCACCAAAATCAGCATTCAACTTTCTAATGACTATTTCTCGTGGAATGACGGTATAGAAAGGGTTTTCTCCATCGCCAATATTTCGACGACCTTCTAGGTAAGGCGTTCTTTGTCCGATTACATTTGGAAACTGGGTAAATTCTTGATAATTATTATAGGCATAGGCAATCGCCGTAAAATAATATTTTCGTTGATTAATTAAGGCTCTATCTCCATCCGAAAATTGATCCTCTGTAATTCGGAAGGTATGTCGAATCCCTAAATCTTGCCCCTGTACTTGAGACTCTGGTACCCAAATTTGGTCGGGTTGATTTGCCCCTGCGGAACCAGGATTCGGGAGTGCGGTCCAATTAAAAATTTCACTTATGCCATTTCTTTTATCTACTTGGAAAATGACTCTGGCTTTATTTGGATCATCCAATTCCGCAATACTGATATTAGGGCCCGATAATTGGAATAATTTATAGCCTTCAAATTGGTAGGTTCTTTCTTCCTCTGGCAAGGAGGTAGGTGCTTGTAAGTCTACTTCTGCATATTCCTCTCTAGCATTATTAGATGTATTATCATCATTCGTAAAAATGGCAATAATTTCTTGGTCTAATTCAATCCAATCTACATCTGGTGCATCTGGTCCGTCCGTAATATCAAAACAGTTATCAAATAAAGCTTGTGCTACATCATCTGCAAATAATAGTGGCTCGATATTCGGATTTGGATGTTGTACGTCTGGTACCCAAACCACACCAACAATCAACTCATTTACTGCACCTGGGTCTAATCGGAAAGGCCCTGAAGCCTGAATAGTTCTCGTATCAAAACCTTCTAAGTTTTCGTTCGCCATCGTCCAAGCAATCGGATCATCTGGTCGGTTTGGAAAAGCGAAATTAGTTACATCGGTACTTAGTGGATCATATCCTGTACCATCACCTGTATAAGGGGTCCCATCCTTCCATCTCCCAGATAATAAATTATAATACTCTGGTCCTTGAACGGGGTCTCCCATACCCGTACCTCCATCAGGTGCAGTATCGTTTCTTAAGAAATAAGTAAAAGAAGACATTGGTAATTCTACAATAGTATCTGGTGCTACTCCTATTCCCGGATTTACTAATCCTCCGTCTGCGGTAAATTTCTTAGGTCCCAAAGGACCTCTAAAATAATCTACACCTAGTAGCGGTACTTCATCACAATAGGTATTTACTTGTCCTCCCACATTACATTCACAGCCTGTGATCCCATCTAACATATCCCGATTATAAACAAAGGCTAAACTTCTATCCACATCGCAGCCCACAAAGTCATCATCTGGGCAACCCAAATCTGCATCTACCCAAACCCCAAAATAGGTACTATCTATACTCTCAATGGCTCTATTGATTAATTTATACCGCTGGAAAGTCATGTCGTTAATTTCATCATTGGTCGCATAAGCAAATGCTTGTACTTGGATTTCCATCTGTATTGCATCTCCATTACTTTGTGTATGAGGCGCAGCATTATCATTATAAATCCAGAAAATCATTTCATCTGGATATTGGGGTGTATCACAACCTCTTAATTCAATTCTCGGATAATCGCCATCTTGTGGTTCATAATCTCCATCTCCGTCTGTATCAAAAAAAGCAGCTAATCCTTGAGTGGTATTGGGTAATTCAAACCCCCTTATTTCAAAAAAGAATTCATTCCCTCTTGCTGGCCATCCTTTCACGCCTTCGGGGATTAAATCTTCATCATATTCTGTTCCCGCCGTATTAGCTTCTTCAAATAGACGCAAATGCTCATCTATTTCTGCTCCTGTCACCGTAAAAAATCGATCCCAATCTTTACAAATATCACTATCAGTAGACCCCTCTGTTGGACTTAGTGGACCTGGCCAAAAATCCTCGCCGCCATTTTGGCTATAAGTTTGTGCTGCTAATTTTAAGTTGCCCCCAGGGTCAAAACCACCTAACCAAACTGCGCCTGCAAAAATGGAGGATTTTTCAGGCACACCTGAACCTGGCGTTACTTTAGGCACAATATATCGACCTTGATCACTACCATTCCACCATACATCTCCACCTGTTAATAAACGGGCACGCACATTATTGATACTTTGATCAATTTGTGCTTCTGCGGCTACACAATCTTCTCGATAATTCGCAGGTCGATTGGTTTGCCCTTCTCTTGTCGTTTCAACTTTTCTACCGTCTTTTCCTTGCGGACCGACATGTGCCATCGACCACTCAGATAGACCTAAACTCAAGACCAATAATAAATAGTACTTTAATTTCATTCCTGATTTATTTTCGTAGCTTAGGCGTTGCTGCCTGCGCAAAATTAATAGACAGTTATGTTTGATGCTGGATGCTGGATACTTGATGTGATCAACAGAAATATAAATTTTATGAAATATTGAAATCCAGATATTTAGAATTTTATTGGTTGATTCCTTAAACTATCCAGTATCCAGTATCCAAAATCAAGCATCCAAAATCAAGCATCCAGCATCCAAAATCTAAAACTCAACAATCGCTCCCACCAAAATTCTTCTTGGTAAAGTATAAAAATTAGGATTAGCCAATGCCCAAGCATATGCATCTAAGAAGGCGTCTACATCTCTGCTAGAGTCTCCCAAGGTTCTTACTCTTGCTATCCCGTCAGAGGAAGCTAAGAATCCATCATCATCAGGAGAACCTGTAGCAGAATAAACGCCTAGGATGTTCCTAGCATCTAGTAAATTCTGAACCCTACAATAAACATTTAGGTAAAGTGGTCGAGATGCGTCTGGATTAGATAGCGTAAAATTTTTGTCTACTCGAATATTTAAAGTAAAGTTCCAAGGTAATCTAGCACCATTGATTGCGCCAACTGTACCGTCTCCTCCAAATTGTCTAGGAACAGAAGTAGCGGTAAATGGTCGCCCTGAAACTGCCGTTGCTTGTAGGTTAACACCTGCATCTGCAAAAACATCTGCACCAAACCATCTTGGACCAGTATATCGACGACCTCTACCGAAGCGATAATCTATAACGGCATTAAAGCGATGTCGTTCATCAAAATTTAAAGGAAATAGTGTTCTTAAATTACCATTTTGAGAAATATTTCTCTGAGATAGGGCATTAGAACCTGTACCATCCGCAAATTGTAAGGTATAACTTGCTTGTAATTGAATATTATTGGTTCTTCTTCTATCAAATTGGAAAGAAAATCCTTTTACCGTTCCGAAATCTATATTATCAAAAGTATTATAATTACCCAAAACAGGCACAAAGAGAATGGTTCTAGACTGAATCATATCTCTTAGTTCTTTATAATAAGCAGCAATTTTTAAGGCAGAAGCATTACTTAGTTTTTGTTGGAAACCTACTTCATAATCAATTGTTTTTTGTGGTCTTAAATTTGGATTATTTGATGGTGTTCGACTTGGATCTAAAAAGTAAAAATAATCTAATGCGGTCGCATTGGTTCTTTCTTGTGGTCGTTGTACTAAAATATCGTAATGGGCAAAGAAATTGGCTTCATCCGAAATCGGGAAAGAAAATGCCAAACGAGGCATCACATTAATTTGTGGCTCATAATCTTCAAAAGAAGTACTTGGATCAAAATCTGCGGAAGCAATATTTGCATCGGGGTCTACAAATTTTGGATTAATCACTTCTCCTCCAAAAATTACATTGCCATCATTGGCAGGATTACCATTCGCAAAAAACCAATCTTCTCCATCTCGAAATGCTTTTACCGTATTTGAGCCTGCATTTTGCACATACACACTAAAGTCATCACCGACTCCTGCCGGTTGTTCTCCACCAGTAGTCGCATAAAAATCTCTGGCATTTTGTATTTCATATAAAGAAAAAGGATCTTTTAGTACTTTTCTATTGGCATCATATCTATCTACTCTTACCCCGACTCTAAAAATAATATCTCTAAAAGTAAATTTATCTTGAATAAAAGCAGAAGCGTAAATAGGTCGATCAGCAGCTACAGGAAAAGTCCGAATGCCATCCCCATCTCTTGCTCTGAAAAAATCTTCAAAAGTGACATCATCGGTTAATTTATTTCCTAAATAATCAAAACCTTGATAGTCTATGATATTAGCGGTACCGTGCAACTCTTGTGCAGAAAACATATCCAAACTTAAATCACCTGGTGCAATCCCATCGACATTCACATATTCATTTAACGTTTGGCCCGTCAACTCTCTAACTCTTCTAAAAAATTGATTGTCGTCAAATCCTTCTGTAGCAATCTGTGTGCTATAAAGTGGCACGGAAACAGTTCCGATATTAGCACCTAAATTGACTAGGGTATCTCCAATAATGTTAGTCGTATCAACTCCCAAAATATGCCTATTGGCTTGTAATCGGGCTAAATCCCAAAGTCGTCTTGGGCTGATGGAATAACTTCGGTTAACTCTTTGTTCATAAGTTACCCCAAACTCAATGGTATGTCTACCTCCGCCTCCTTTTGGTACGATATCAAAAGAACTATTGGCATTAAAAGTATAAGTTTCCCCTTCTGCTTTAAAATTTACATTACGGATTGCACTTACATTGGAATGCAATCCACTCCAAATTGCATTTCGCTGACCATTGACATAACCAAATAAGCCATTCGTTGTAACAAAATCATTAAAATTACCTGAATCTGCTACGCCATTGGCTGCTGCTAAACTTGCATTTGGATGACTGGCATCTACTGGAGTGTATCCACCAAAAATTCTAGTATCATCTACATGACCAAATCTAATCGCATCAGTACCAGGAATCGCTCCACCGGGACCACCTGTAAACGCTAAGGCAGGTTGCCAGCTAAAATCAAAATCCCCTACATATCCATAGTCGAAAAGATTGTCCCCATGACGAGTGTCTTTTTGATCTCTCAATCGCTTTTCATAACCAAATTGTAAAGAATAAGAAATATTTTGAATTAAAGAGCTATTGGATTCTTTACTATTATTCCCTCCTAGTCTTTGTCTAAATCGGAAAATCCCCCGATAAGTTGTATTATTGTCAAAAGGATTGTTTTGTGCATTTAATAAACGCCAGCCAGCTCCATTTAAAGTACTACCCGGTGTAAATTGATTTTCGCTAGAAGAATAACTGCCCGTAAAAGAAACATCTATAGTCTTACTTAGTCTTGCTTCAAGCTTAGCTGTTAAGTCCAATCTTTCACTTGCTTCAAAAGGTCTAGCATCTAAAGCAATAACATCCTCATTCGTTAATAATTCAGCCGTAGCAATTCTTGTATTATTTAAAAGGGTAATTGGATTGGCCTCTATTTCTGCAATTTTTTCATCGGTAGCTCTAAATACGGGGATAGCCGTAGGATCGTCATCTCCTCGATAGGTATACCGTCCAGAAACTCTATAGCCTAAAATAGACTCTCCATTTTTATTTTTTAAGATCGGCCCACTTAGCCCTAAGCCAACAATATTATTGTCAAAAGGGTCTAATTGTTTAGAAGTTTCTACTTCTGCGTTCCCCGAAAACCTTTGGGAAGGGCCTTTGGTCGTGATGGAAATAATTCCGCCTGTCACATCTCCATACTTAGCTTCAATTCCACCTGTAATGACCTGCAATTGTTCAATTTCTGATTCAGGTATCAAAGCGCCATTTACTCGAACACCGTCAATATAATAATCCGTTGCATTCGACCGAGATCCTCTTATAGAAATCGCATCCCCTTCATCTGCCGAAGAAGCACCTGCGGTTAAGGTAGCAATAGCATTAATATTTCTGGTGGGTAATTGTCGAATTTGTTCAGAGGTAACTGTTCCCCCTTGTGTGGTATTATCTTGTTCCACTAAAGGCACTTCATAAGCAATTACTTCTACATCTAAATCTAATAAAACCCCTGAAGACAATTCTGCATCTAGCTTATTGGTTTTACCGCCAAAAATGATTACTCCTTCATATTTCTTAGATTGAAGTCCAGTATAACTAAACTCTACATCGTAAGTTCCAGGGTCAAGATTACCGATAACATAATTTCCATCTAAGTCTGTTTCGCCACCTCGGATTAAGACCCCTTGTTTATATAAGGCAACATTTCCAAAAAAAACAACTTCCCCATTATCATCTTTTACTTTTCCTGCCAAGGAAGTTTGAGCAGCAACAGAGGTGCCAATCATCAAAGCAAAACAAATAAGTAAATATCGAACCATGTATAAAGTATTAACTATTTAGTCACTTACAATGGCAGCAATTACATTAGATTTGTTTAATGTAATTCCTACTTAAAGGAATAGCAACTAATTTTATTGAATATTGACGGATATCTTTATAAAAGAATGTAAGACCATGTTGTTGATAGCAATTGCAAATTTAACAGGTGTAGCGTAGATTACAAAAAAAGTAGTTCATTACGATCTACTTAATTTAGATACTTGACGACAACAAGCTAAAATTTCATCCTGATTGACAAGTTTACGACTATTTATTAGCAAAGTTTGGTTTAAGCTTAACGTATTGGTACATTATTCTTGCTGCTTGTTTCTAGTCCTTTTTTTTGCTGGCTAAACGACATATAATTCATTTCAAGGAAAATTGTTCTTTTTCGCGTTTCGTTCAATGATTAAGTACTTGTACAAAATTAATCGACACTTTAGAAAGAGGGTAATGAGTTGATGAGTTCATAAGATAAATGGGATAAACAAAGCGTTTAGTCTAAAACGCTTTATTTACCTCAGTTTAATTTTGTTCAATTAATTCTAATTTGAGTAGGTTGATTAAAATATTGAAAGCAAATTGTTAAGCGATGATTTATTGCTACATAATAAATTGAATTTTTTTATGATATAAGTGTTTTTTTGATAAACTTCGTTGCATCTGTTTTAGTGATTACTCTTTTTTTTTGTCAAAAATTATACATAAAAAAAGGAATTGGCGTTTTCATTGTATTAAACCTACCAACCGCTTTATAAATGTTTAGTGCCGTTAAATATAACTTTCCTACCATATAATTAATACATAGCATCTTTGAAAAAGACGGTATAATTATTGGAATATTTATTTTGCATTATTGCATTCATAAAGTACTCATAATCAATAAATTATATTTTTTTAAATATAAAAATAAAATGGAGTACCTTTCCACACATAAGAACATAAGCACCGTTTTAATTCAAGTCAGCATTTATCTTTTATAGATAAAATGTAACCATTCAGTAGAATAGAGATTAGAGACCATTCTATTGAGAGAATAGAGAGAAGACTCCAAATCAATCAAAATAGTTGATATTTTGAGGTAAATCCTAGTTATAAATCTCTTTTCTCTAATCTCTGCTCCCGATTACTATCGTGGATTATTCTGAATAGTCACAAATTATATTAATATTTGATAATTCTATAATGCTTGAATTAAAACAATCGTCTATTCACAATTTAGCAAAGAACAAACAAAAAGAAAATGCTTAATTTTGGTAAATAATAAATGAATTATCCAATTTTAGCTTTACCCTGAAAAATGTACAACTATTCTACTCCCGTTTTAGAATAGCTAAAAACAAAAACAACACTAGCTCAATTAAAATTAGACTGGTAATTATTAGATATAGTACCAATACTAATTTTCAAAATGCTTAATTATTAAATCTGGGGGTGCAGTATCATAAATATTATTCAGCCATACTGCCATTAAACAAAATATTAAGAGAAAAGAACCATCCATTAAACAAGAAGAGAGATAATCAAAAGTTATTAAGCAATAATGAAAATAATAACCAATTGATCCATCCATTAACAAACAACAGAGGCGAAAGACCCCCAACAAAGAGGATGCTAAGGAAATGTCAAAAAAATTTCCCTTTCACGAACAATTAGATTCAATGGACTGTGGAGTGGCCTGCCTAAGAATGGTTGCCAGCTATCACGGTCGAATGTATGATGCCAATGTACTCAGAGACCTGACGCATATAGATAGAGAAGGTGTTTCTTTATTAGGTATTAGTCGGGCTGCAGAACAAATTGGCCTAAAATCCATTGGAGCGCCAGTACCATTCAGTAGATTATCCCAAGATATTCCATTACCTGCTATTGCCCATTGGCAAAATGATCATTTTATAGTGGTCTATAAAGTAACTGCGAAAGCCGTATGGGTAGGAGATCCTGCGGAAAAAAATATTACTCAACTCAGCAAAGAAGCATTTTTAGCAGGTTGGCAAAAACCAGAATTAGGACAAGAAGCTACAGGCATACTACTGATGTTAGAACCAATGTCTGATTTTCTAGATCGAGACGGTGGTAGTGAGCGAAAAAATGGATTTACCCATCTAAACACTTATTTAAAACAATACCGACCACTTATTCGGCAAATACTGATTGGTGTTGGTTTGGTTAGTTTTATCCAGTTTGCTTTTCCCTTCTTAATAAAATCCATTATAGATACAGGTGTAGCTATTGAAAGTTCTACCTTTATTTATGTGGTTTTAGGGGCTTTCCTCGTCTTGTATTTGACCCAAACTTTTGTGGAATTAGTCAGAAATCGGATCATTCGATTTATTGGCACTAAAGTCAATGCAAGATTGATGTCTGAATTCATCACTAAGTTGATGCAATTACCGATTCGTTATTTTGATTCTCACGTTGTTGGGGATGTATTACAAAGAATCTATGATAATAAAAGAGTAGAAAAATTATTGACTTCCACAAGTGTTTTTGCCTTATTTTCTGCAGTTAACTTAGTCATCTCTAGCTTTATTTTATATCTATTTAGTCTAAAAATATTTCTTTTATTTATAATTGGGACTGTTCTTTATTTTGGTTGGGCATTCTATTGTCTTAACCGACGCAAGGCATTGGAAAACAAACGATTTGATTATGCCACTCAAAATCAAAATGCCTTGGTACAACTCATTTCGGGTATCCATGCCATCAAACAGCATAATGTAGAATTGCAAAAAAGATGGGAATGGGAAGGCATTCAGAAAAAAATATACGATGTCAACAAAGAATTTTTTGGTATTGAACAACAGCAAAGAACAGGAGCTAATTTTATTAATGACTTAAAAAATATCATCATAACCGTAGTGGCTGCCCAAGCGATTATTGATCCAGATCAAATAATGACCTTAGGAACATTAGTCGCTATTCAATATATCATTGGTCAACTAAATGGACCAATGGAACAAATCATTAACTTTCTAAGCCAAGCCCAAGATGCTAAAATTAGTGTAGAGCGAATGAATGAAATTCATCAGGGCGTCTTAAAAGAAGACGATGAAGCTAGTGTAGATGTGTTACCAGAAGGAAAAGATTTGGTTTTTGAAAATGTTAGTTTTCAATATACGGGTCCTAATTCTCCCCTCGTTTTAAGAAACCTTAATTTAACCATTCCGGCAGGTAAAACAACCGCTATAGTAGGGTCAAGTGGTAGTGGGAAAACAACTTTACTCAAACTGATTTTAGGCACTTATAAAGCTACCGAAGGAACGGTAAAACTAGGTGGTGTCAACTTAGCAACTATTATCGGCAGATTGTGGCGAGCGCAATACGGTGTCGTTGCACAAGATGGATATATTTTTTCAGATACAATTACTGGAAATATTGCTTTTGGAGAAAGTATACCCGATAAAAGAAATGTGATTCGAGCAGCTAAAATTGCTAACATTCAAAATCATGTCGAAAAATTAAGGTTAGGCTATAGTACCATTGTCGGTCCAGATACGGTTAGTGGTGGTGAAAAACAGCGCCTATTAATTGCCAGAGCTGTTTATAAAAACCCTGAATATTTATTCTTAGATGAGCCAACCAATCCACTAGATACTTATAATGAAATGGTCATTATGGAAAATATCGAGGACTATTTTGTAGATAAAACGATTCTCATTGTTGCCCAGCGATTATCAACTATTATCAACGCCGACCATATCGTGGTGCTAGAAGATGGAGAGATTATCGAACAAGGCACACATGATTACTTGATGGGATTAAGAGGCGCCTATCATCAGATGCATCGAAATCAGACGGAATTGACGATTTATCGGTAGCAGGTTTGTCAAGAATAGGGTGAATTGTTCTAGTAGTAGGGAGTATAAAATCTTAAATCATAGTCCATAAATGATGATGTACGATTTCAAGTTGGTGATGAGCAAATAAATTCATAATAAATTTCTACACTCCGTTATAAACTAATTATTTTTGTGCTTGGTTATCATTTCCTAATATGCTGTAATTAAGTAATGCAATTCAATTAATCGGGTAATTTATAGCTATCTTTTCTCGCTATTTTTCCTTAAAAAATAAATCCGTAGCCCAGCTATGTATTGATTTTTTAAGAAAAACTATCAAAAAAATCTTAGCTCTAAATTTTACCCGATTAATCAATCCGCATTACTTAACAATTCAATAAAATAACCATACAACAAAATAAAAGATGTCAGATAAAGTATTAGATTTAGTGATTATCGGAGCTGGTCCCATTGGTTTAGCCTGCGGTATAGAAGCCACAAAAGCGGGATTAGATTATTTGATTCTTGAAAAAGGAGTGCTCGTTAATTCTTTGTATCATTTTCCGCAAAACATGACTTTTTTCTCTACCTCTGTTTTGTTGGAAATTGGAGACGTTCCTTTTATTTCTCATAATAATAAGCCTACTCGCCAAGAATCTCTAGAATATTATAATAGAGTATATCAAAGTTGGAAATTGAAAGCGAGGTTTTATGAGGAAGTACTAGCGTCAGCAACAGAAAAAGGTATTTATGTTTTAAAAACCAATAAACAAACTTACCGCACACGAGCTATCATTCTCTCAACTGGGTTTTATGACATTCCTAGATTAATGAATATTAAGGGCGAAAACTTACCCAAGGTTAAGCATTATTACGATACACCACATCCTTATATCTCTCAAAAGGTATTGGTCATAGGCGCAGCAAATTCAGCCTGTGATGTTGCCTTAGAATTATATTATAAAGGAGCGGAGGTCACGATGTCCGTTCGGAAAGAAAGCCTTAGTCATCGAGTTAAATATTGGATTAAACCCAATATAGAAAATCGAATAAAAGAAGGATCAATCAAAGCTTATTTTAATACAACTGTGGAGGAAATAACGCCTACCTCGGTTATTTTAAATACGCCAGAAGGAAAAATAACATTGGATAATGATTGGGTATTGGCAATGACAGGGTATCAACCAAATTTTGATTTGTTTAGAAAAATAGGCATCGAATTGGCAGATGATGGATATCTAACCCCAATTCATAATGAAGAAACGCTGGAAACGAATATGCCTAATGTCTACATGGCAGGCGTCATCAATGCAGGTTTGCTAACTAGTAAATTTTTTATAGAAAATACTCGCATTCATGCAGAAATGATTATGCGGGATTTGGCTAAAAAAATAGGGCAACCAGCTGCAAGTCTTCAAGTATAAATGATTAACCATAAAAGGATAATGCTTTTAAAATAAGAGATAAAGGTGCATCGCACCGACCACCTTTGTATCTGGTTTTAGCAACTTTTTTAAGGTACGTAGTACCGATCACCTTTGTAAAAGAGCGAAAAAGGTGGTCGGTGCGATGCACCTTAGAGATTCTTTTGAACACTAAGGATACAAATATAGGCGGTGCGATGCACCTCAATGTCTCTTTGCGGTTAATATAATAAGGCGGGCATAAAAAGCTTGCTCATTAAATTAAAAAAGAGTTTTCAAAGAAGTCCATTTTTCACTTCTTTGAAAACCCTTTTATCAATTTGAATTATAAATAAGCGCTTGTCAGACGAGCAGATATTTATGTCCAGTCTTGAGATCGAAAAAATCGATAATACACATTATAAGAAAAATCCGTTTAAATCCGACTAATCCGTTTGCAATCCTACTCGCTCGTCTGTGTAGAGCTTGCTCCGATGCATCGGAGTTATTTTTGCAAAATACTTTATTTCAATTTAATTACCTGCCAAAGCTTTTATTTTATCTTCCAATTCAAATTCATCCCCCGGTACATAGCCATTATGATGATAAACAATATTGCCTTTTTGGTCGATTAAAAAGGTTTGTGGAATCGTTTGAAAATTAAAAGCATTTTGTAATTCTGTTGCCTTTCCAGTTAATACCGTGTATTCCCAACCTTTGGAGGCCACCATTGCAGGAACTGTTGCAACGGCTCGCCTAGTATCAATAGAAACTGCCACTAATTCCATATCATAATCCGCTTGCCAATCTTCATATACCTCTGCAATCGCATCTAACTCTTTTTTGCAAGGAGCGCACCAAGTTGCCCAAAAACTAACGACCGTAATTTTTCCGTCTTTAGCAAAATCTTGCATATTTTTAGATTCGCCTTTTAAGGTTTTGACGGTAACATCAGGCAAGGTTTTGTTTTGTGCAAAAGCAGTCGTTAATAATAAAGAACTGCCTAGTATTAGCATTAATTTTACAAACTTCATAAGTGAGGTATTTTTTATTTATATCAATTTGACTGTCGTTTGTCAACAAGTCACCGCAATATCTATTGATTTTAGTAGAAATACCTAAAATTAACAATGTTTTAAGAATGTACCTACCTGAGCAGAAATATTCGACACATTTTGAGGATACTAAGTTCTTACTAGTGGACATTTTCTAGGACACAGAGTGCACAGAGAAGACACAAAGCACACAGAGTGTTGATAATCAATGATTCGGAACTCTGTGACCTCTGTGTCTCCTTCGTGTACTCTGTGTCCAAAAGCATTTTGTCCTCTAGCTAATACTAAGTTAATGAGATTTATGAGCTTATCAACTCATTACCCATTTTCTAAAGTGTCGATTACTTTTGTATAAGTACTTACCTTGAATTACTCTTTGCGCTAAGCCCTTAAGCACGCCGCTAAAACAACTTAAACCCAACCAATACATTAACAAATACATTTCTAGGATTACTAAACCCTTCTTCTGCTTCTATCAGTAACTGCTGGGCGCTTACGGTAAAATCGGTAGCAATACTAAATCTTTTTGTCAATTGCCGACCAACTTTAAAAATAAAAGCATGATCGTAATCCTTGATATTGCTAGATTCATCAAAGGCTTGATCATTAAAATTCAATAATAATGCTTTCACATCGACTGATCCATCTAAGCTCCCTTCTAGCATGGTAGAATATTGATACCCCAATCCCAACCACCATTTCTTAAGGTGAAGATTGACTAATACGGGAAAGTCTAAATAGGTCATATCAAAACCTGCCTCTACCGTTCCTGTGTAATTGACTCGCAAAGGAAATGGAAAACGCTCTCCAAAAACGCCCCTAGTAGCATCATACTTTCCGCTAACAGGCGAACTAAAACTACTGCCTTTTTTTGCATAAGCACCACCAATGGTTACCGAAAATTTAGGATGGAAAAGATAGGTCAATTCCAGACCAGCATTTAGCCCTAATCCAGGTTTACCTGTCGCACCCGAAGGAATATTTGTTACGACAATTGGGCTGCCCGTAGTAATGCCCGCTCGAATATCTAAATGAAATCGTTGCGTATGCAATTGACTAAATGCTTGAGTAAAAAATAAGGGGCAAAAGATTAAAAGGAGTAGGTTTTTTTTGACATCGGTTTTGGTAATCATTTTGTGTTTATATTTATAGTTAAGTTACGGTAAAAGAAAAATGGAAGCAACGAATTTGACCTCATTGCTTCCGTTGGTAAGTGTTTGTTTTGCCGTAAAAATACTATGCTATTAACCGTTTGCCCTTATCCTTTGCTGATTAAAAATAGCGGATTTTAGCAGAAGTGTTGATTTTATGGAGAAGTGGTCATGAATCAAATTAGATTAGGAGTAACTTTTAAAAAAATGATTAAAATAAAATTAAAGAATTTTCTCATAAAAATAAGGGTGGCTTTACGCTACTCTACTAAAAGTTCCCTTTCTCGTCCGAGCTGCGAAGCAGCGAAGGACGGGAATCCTCATTTTAGTAGAGTAGCTTTTTGTATGATATAAGCTATCAACTTTATAAAACAAAAAAAATAGTATTTTGTTTTTTGTAAACATTTTTTTTAAATTTAAGTATCTTTGTATTTTGGACGAATAGAAAATCAATCGGGGAATGTCAAAATTATATGCGATAGTTGATATAGAAACAACAGGTGGTCGAGCTGGTCGAGATCGAATTACCGAAATTGCGATTGCGCTGCACGATGGAGAAAAGGTAATTGATAGTTACGAAACTTTGATTGATCCAGAAACAGTTATTCCGTTTGGGATTACTCGTTTGACAGGGATTACCCAAGATATGGTGGAAGGGGCACCTAAGTTTTACGAAGTGGCGAAGAAGATTGTGCAAATGACCGAAAAAGCGATCTTCGTAGCACATAATGTTCGCTTTGATTATAGTTTTATTAGAGAAGAATTTAAAAGACTAGGCTTTACTTATAGTCGAAAACAATTATGTACCGTTCGACTAACTAGAAATACTTTCCCAGGATTACCTTCCTATAGTTTAGATAATTTGATTCGACACTTCAAAATCCCCTTTCGCAATCGGCATAGGGCGATGGGCGATGTAGAAGCAACGACTATCCTTTTTGAAAAAATATTAGCCAAAGAAGAGAACCAACAGAAAATGACCGATATGGTCAACCTAGGCGTGAAAGAATCTAGATTACCCGCTAATATTACCCTAGAACAATTGCATGCTTTGCCAGAAGTAGCAGGCGTTTATTATTTCTATGATATTTATAAAGAAGTGGTGTATGTGGGTAAGAGTATTAATATCAAAAAAAGAGTCATGGAGCATTTTGCCAAAACGACTCCAAAAGCAAGCAAATTACAAAAATTGGTTGCGGATATTTCTTATGAAGAAACAGGGAGTGAGTTGATTGCTTTACTCTACGAATCTTATGAAATCAAACGATTACGCCCGCCTGTTAATCGTGCACAAAGACTGCGAGATTTCCCTTATGTCATTCACCAATTCACCAATGAAGCAGGCTATGCTTGTTTAGATATTGCAAAGCCTACGGCAAAAGTGCGTAAATCTATGAAAGTGGTTGCAGAATATCCTAAAATTGCTAGTGCCAAAGGATATTTAGCAAGGGCTTTAAATACATTTGAACTATGTGCTTATCATTGTAATATTGAAGCTGGAAATAAACCTTGTTTTAATTATCATGTAAAAAAATGTCACGGTTCTTGCTTAGGTAAAGAAACGCCAACTTCCTATAATGAACGAGTAGAAGAAGCCATCGCTTATTTATTAACCGTTTTTGAAGAAGATTTCTTTGTCATTGATACTGGTCGAACAGAAACAGAAAAAGCGGTGGTTTTAGTAGAACAAGGACATTATGCTGGATATGGATATATTGAAACCGAAGCAATCAAGGGTGAATATTCCCTTAGAGCAGTCATTAAGCGGGTGCAAGGAAATGCAGAAACCGCTAAAATTATTCGACGATTTTTAGCAGGAAAACATCGAGCTAAAATAGTGCCTATTATTCCAACGGTTGAAGCTGATTTCTATGATTAATGTTTAGAATCATTTTACCGCTAGGATTTCCTTACCAAATATTACTAGTTTTTACCATTCTCAAAAACGGCATTTATGCGATATTAATTTTAAATAAGCCATAAACGTTTTTAAAATATGATAAGCCTGTGATTATTTTGTGATACGCTCCTTCTTTTTCTATTATAACTTTGCACCAAATTCAAAAGTATTTATATAACCACTACTAAACCTAGGTCTTACTAAATTATTCAATTATGAAAAATGTATTTTACATCACTTTACTAACCCTGCTATTTAGTTCTTGTATAGGAGACGATATTATAATGGACAGAGTAGATGAAACCTTAAGAATTACGAATCAAGCAGCTTCGATTGCTGCGGGAGAGACTTTTCAATTTGAAGCTCGGTATACCAATAATATTGGCAACACAGAGGAAGGGAGAGTTATATGGGGCAGTTCAGATGAAAGCATTTTAGCAATAACTACCGATGGTTTAGCTACTGCTATTTCTCAAGGTAATGTAGTGGTATCCGCAGAGGCTACCCTTGAAGATGGTAGTACTTTAAGAGAAGAAATGAATGTAGAAGTAAGTATGATAACCGTAGAAGTAGCTACACCAACTAGTAGATCTGGTGTTATCCGAACAACTACTTTTTATGACTTAGAAGGTGATTTTACTTTGGATGAAATTGATGGAGGAGTAGCTTTAAATATAGCCGATAATTATAAAACAACTAGTGCCTTACCCGGTTTTTATGTTTACCTAACGAATAACCCTAATTCTATTAACGATGCTGTAGAAATTGGAGAAGTAACGATTTTTGAAGGAGCACACTCTTATGAAATCCTAGGAGTAGGTCTAACAGACTACGACTATGTCTTATATTTTTGTAAGCCCTTTAGAGTAAAAGTCGGAGACGGAAAAATTGAGTAATCAAAGCTTTACCCTAAATCCTATTTCAAACAAACAGAACTAAAATTATCATGAAAAATATAGTTGTTTTATTTTCTTTTTTATTTCTTTCCATTTCATTACAAGCAGGAGGTGGTTGGACACAGCCCAAAGGAAAAGGCTACATCAAAATCTCAGAATGGTGGTTAATTGCCAACGAACATTTCACCGACCAAGGTAGAGTTGATCCTAATTTAACCAATGGTTTATTTAATACAAATATTTACGCCGAATATGGATTGACAGACCGATTGACCGCTATCGTCTATTTTCCCTTTTTTAGTCGTTCTTATTTGAATAATGAAGTATCTGGTACAACTGGAGAAATCTTAACACCAGGAGAAGCGATTAATGGTATTGGTGATACAGACATTAGTATTAAATATGGCTTGACCAAAAATAGTGGCATCTCTGTAGCTGCCACTTTGACTTTAGGTTTACCTATAGGAAATGATAGCGGTGGTAGCCAGGGAAATTTACAAACAGGAGATGGAGAATTTAATCAATTGATTCAACTCGATGCAGGAACAGGGTTTCCAATAGGTAATACGAATGGTTACGCCAATGTTTATATTGGTTTTAATAATCGAACGAATGGTTTTTCTGACGAGTTCCGTTATGGTATTGAAGCAGGCGTTAATTTATTTAATGATAGCTTTACAGCAATTGCCCGATTTATAGGTGTTAAATCTTTTAGAAATGGGCTCCCTCCCTCGGAATCCAACAGTACCAGCGTTTTTGCTAATAATGCCGAATTCTTTTCTTTTTCTCCTGAAATAGCTTGGAATGTTAAAGATAACTGGGGTTTTTCGGCAGGTCTAGGTTCTGCTGTTTCGGGTAGAATTATTTATGCCAATACTTCTTATAATGTAGGGGTGTTTTTTAAGTGGTAATTCCAGTAAAAAAGCTAATGAGTTAATAAGTGTCCCTTATTAACTCATTAAAAGTTATCAGTTGTCAGTTAGGTTCTAGTTGGACAACTGACAACCATTTATAATAAACTATTACTGGTTTCGCCAGCTTAGGAACATTGAAAAAATAAACGCTCATTTTTAAAATTACAAACTACTGGTTATCAGAGCGTTTTTTAATTTTAATTCATTCCTTCACTAGCTTAGGGAACAGATAAAATATAACCTACCCATCTGATAGCTTTCTTTTGCCCTTCTTCTGCGTTGCAAAAATAC
>CAZXYA010000091.1:0-21275 GCA_964644655.1 uncultured Saprospiraceae bacterium
TTTTACACTTTTTTACAAAGTTGGTCGGTGCGATGCACCTTTATTGGTTATTTTAAAATCATTCTCCTTTTACGGTTAATAATACAAAACACCCAACGCATGCAAAAAGAAGATTCTACATATTTTTTTATTAATTTAAAATACCTGCTGCTGCTATGCCTCCTTGGTTATGGTGGGCTATTAACCGCACAAGTTCCTTTTGTTTGTCAAAACAATTTTTATTTTTCTTTTGGTTCTGGTTTTGGAGCTAGTCAATTGCATGAGGTTATTATTGACAATGCAGGTAATGTAGACTTTGTACAATTACCTCGATCAACGGGCGTCAATTTAAATGCCATTGGCTATCGATCAACCGATAATTTAATCTATGGTGTCGGCACACGGGATGAAAGATTATACCAAATTGATGCTACAGGTGCTAGTTTCCCTTTAGCTATTTTAGCTGTCAATCATGATAATGGTTTTTTTGCAGCTGCCATCACCCCTGATGGCAATGAAATGATTTTAGTAGAACAAACCAATACCTTTGGTGGCGGTAGCGCTGCGTTGGTTAAAATAGATCTAAGCGATAATCAATATCCTGTGCTTGCTAGAATCCCCTTGGTTGGTCCATCTATTCAAACCACCGACATTGCCTTCGATCCAATAACGGGAATTTTATATGGTTTTGATGCTGACGAAAGTCGCTTAATCACCATTGACCCTAATAGTGGAAATATCAATGCTAACTTTCCAAGTTCTACTGTAGCGGACAGAATGGGGGGCTTGTATTTTGATGCCTTTGGAAATATGTTTGGTTACGGAAATGCAAATAATGATGAAAATGCTAGGAATTTTTTTGGAATTAATAAGGAAACAGGAATTGTAACTAATTTAGGAATGGGCCCCAATACCAGTAGTAAAGATGGTTGTGCCTGTCCATTTACGATTGATTTATTAAAAAATGTGACACCTCGACAACTTGTTCCTTGTACCGAAATAGCTTATGCTTTTGAAGTATCCAACCTTTCTGGAATGGAAATTACAGGGGTGAATTTATCTGATACTATGCCTAGTGATTTTATCATCGTTCGAGTGGAGAAAAATCCTTATGGTGGTACGGTTGAAGGATTAGGTACTAATATTTTAAACATTAGGGACATGACGATTCCACTAGGACAAGATAGTTTAGTGGTCATTGTTGAACCCCAACCTTTCGCGCAGGGGGTGTATAAAAACCAAGCTTATTTAGACAACTTACCAGAACATTTGGGAGGTCGCTCACCTTCTGACGACCCTCTAACCCTTTTATCCGACGACTCTACGGCAGTTGAAGTATTTCCACTAGCCGTAGATTTAGAAAATCAAACCCAAAATCTATGTGAAGGATCAACAGTAGAAATTATTGCAGGTACGATTGATGGCATTAGTTATCAATGGAATACAGGGGAAACCACTCCTACCATTAATGTTGCAGAACCAGGTTTATACGCAGTCACTATTACCAACGGTTGTGAAATAGAATTTGACTCCGTCTTTATTTCAGAAGAACCTATTTCAGTTGATTTAGGAGAAAATCTTATTATTAATTTAGGAGAATATATTAATTTAGTACCAAGCACTAATGCCATTGGACAACTCCAATATATTTGGACCCAACAAGGTCAAGGAGTGCCTTGTCCAGCAGATTGTTCAACCATAGAAGAAAGACCTTTTTTTGATACACAATATGAAGTGCAAATAGTCAGTCAGTCTGGTTGTACCGCTATAAGCACCCTTAATGTTACCGTCACCAAAGAACGAGGTATTTATATCCCCAATGTATTCAGCCCAAACTTAGACGGTATTAATGATAAATTTTACATTATGGGCAAAGGCTATGCGCAAATCCTTGTCTTTCAAATATACGATCGATGGGGCAATGCTGTCTTTTCTCGAAATCAAGGCAGTATTAATGATGAAAGTATTGGCTGGGATGGTATTTTTGATGGCAGAAATGCAGAAATCGGCGTATATAGTTATTATGCTAAAATAATTTATTTAGATGAGATTGAGGAGGACTTTTTTGGGGATGTTACTTTGGTTCGGTAAAAAGTAGTTGAGCAACCAATTAGCAAGACCTATGAAAATACTATTTTAAATTTATTGAAAAAACAATCCCTTATAAATTAACAAAATGAGAATAGGTATTTTCCTTAATAGCATTGATCAACCCGAAAATTGGGAATTGTATTTACTAAAAAAAATTCAGCAAACGCCGAATTTGCAATTAACTTTATTATTAACTAACACTAACAAGCTAAAAAAAACATTCCCTAGCTTCTTATTAAATTGGCAAATCTCTAAAGAAACAGCTTTAACAAATATAAAGATTGATTTAACCGAACAGGAAACCATCTCAAGAAAAGAAATGGAAGCGCTTCCTAAGTTAATCATCGATCCTTCTGAAGAAAGGTTAAAAATGGGCACTAATATTCAAAAATACAAATTGGATGTACTCATTGATTTAACCATAGGCGCAATAAATAAAGAATGGGCAGCCTGCTCCAAATTTGGTCTTTGGTATCTTCACTTCGGTAATTTATCCATAGGACAATTGGCACCTCTTGGTTATTGGGAAACTTTCTTGAAATTACCATTAACCGAAATTTACCTTCTAAAGCAGTTATCTGAACAAAATAGTCAATATATATTAAATCATGGGCATTATTATAGATGGGAGACTTGGTCAAAAAACAACAGTTCTTTATTAGACCATGTAGCAGGGTTAGTTGTTAAATCACTTTCGGAATATCACCCTTCCACTACTTATCAAACACTCCCTTCTACATCTTTGCAGTATAAAATTCCTTCCTTTGGTCAATCTCTTAAATATCTATTCCAATTTTGGAAGGATTACTGGAAAGAACAATTTAATAAAAAGACAAATTTTAATGCTCAAAGGTGGACCTTATTTGTTGGAAAAGGACAATTTTTAAAAGCAGATTTATCAGAGCTTATTCGAATCCCTTTACCCAAAAATGAGTTTTGGGCAGATCCTTTTTTCTTTGAATATAAGAAGGAACTCTATATTTTTTTTGAATGCTATCCCAGCCATACTAAAAAAGGAGTCATCTGTTGTGGTAAATTCAAAAACAATCAACTCCAACAAATTGAAACGGTATTAGACTTACCCTATCATCTTTCTTATCCCTTTATTTTTGAGGAAGAAGGTATCATTTATATGATTCCTGAAACTTGCAAAAATGAACAACTAGAAATTTATAAATGCAGCTCTTTTCCAAATAAATGGGAACTTTTTTCAACAGGTTTCTTAGGAGAATCTGTTGTTGATACTACTTATTACAAGGATATAAATGGAAATAGATGGCTGTTTTTGAATAAGGCAATTAGAAATAATGGTCATAATACAGAATTACATATTTTTCAAATAGATTCTTTGAAATTAAACAGTATCCGACCACATGCTAAAAATCCAGTTATTATTGATGCTAGGAAAGCAAGAAACGGCGGTGCTATTTTTCTAGATGGGGATAAAGTCATTCGCCCGTCTCAAAATAATTCAATGGGCATATATGGCTATGGATTAAATCTAAATCAAATAATAAAACTAACCTTAGAAGAATATGAAGAAAAAATCGTGAAACAAATATTTCCTGATTTTCAAAAAAATCTTACTGCTACACACCACCTTCATCAACACCAACATCATTTTATTATAGATGGCATCTATAACTATCAGTAAGCTCGACTTTAGCCATTTATTAGGGGAACTAGACTCCCTCTTAAAAGAAAATTAAATGTTGATTAGCAGTTATTTATAATAAGTATCAAATGCTTAATAAAAACATCGAGTGTGAGTAAAGTAATAATTTTTGTTGTTCAGTAGATTACAGTAGCTATCATTTTAATTATTTTTATATTTATAAAATACTAAAGTCCAGTTAAGTATTTTTTTGATTAACCTATTTTCAAAAAATAGATTCTATTACAAATAAGCGCTTTAGAAATAAGATTAAATTTAAAGCGAGAATAGCTGACTTCCTATTAACACATTACATAAATAAATATTTATTTATTCTTTTTTTTTTCCAAGCTTTTTATACTACCTTTGACATTAGATGACTTTATAATATATTTATTAAATTACCTAAATTTAAATTTGTATATTAACAGTCTATCTAAAAAATACACTTATACTTTTCTTGTTTTACAGGATTTTTTATAAGATTCTATACCAACATTCTCTCAATTTACAATATTTTTTTGGTTTGATTTGATTTGATTAATAGCTTGCTATGTTCATTAGCATGGTAAGGGATTTATCTATTTCTCTACATTTTTAATTCCCAATTACTTAGTTCTAATTGAATGCTTCAAATATCTACGCTTTTATATCATCCTCCTATACATAAAGGACAATTACCATTACCCAAAGAGGTCAGTTCTATAAAAATATGTGCCTATCCTTCGGATATTCTGCAATGGTTTGAATGGGGGAAGCAGTATCATGAAAAACAAGTAATTTTTTCTATTCCGGATACAACAATACCTAAAAGAAGAGAATATTTAGCAGAAGCAGCTACTATTTTTGATTTTGTAGAACTAAATGCTGAAACAGACAAGGATTTTTACAAAAAAATTCCTACAAATAAGAGGGTTATCTTTTTGGAAAAATGGTTTAGTTCTATCGAAGCATTAAAAATTGCTTATGAATCAATTCAGATTTTTAATGGTGTACATTATGAAATAGTGACTCAACCTAAAAATGCGGCAGAACTTTTATTGCCTGTCTTGTTTCTAAAAACTTATGCAAATAAAAATTTAACAATATATGCAGGAGGTCTTTCTGGCATGTGGACACAAATTTTAAATGCTTATTTAGGTTCAAAAACGGTTTATGGCTATCTGGGCAACAATATAAATTCACATTTTAGTCTTCAGCAACTTCTTGAAGATTATCAGCTACCCTATTTAAAATGCATCAAGGAATTATATGGGATTATAGGAAATCCTGTAATTCGTTCCTTTTCTCCTAAAATGCATAATGGAGCTTATAAAAAGCTAAATATAGCTGCCCTCTATATACCATTTCATGTTACTGATTTTAAAGATTTTTGGCAAAATGTAATTGAAAATAAATCCTTTGATCAACTTGGGATCTCTATTAAGGGCTTAACTTGTGTATCTCCTTTTAAAGCAAAAGGTATCGAATATGTCAGTAGTATAGATAACCCTTTAATACCAGTAGCCAAAGCAGGAAACTTATTGGTTAAAATTCAAAATAAGTGGATTGCCAATACAACAGATTCCTTAGGAGTATTACATGGATTAAAGAAATTAAAGGTCCATTTTAAAAATTTAAAGGTAGCTGTTATAGGATGTGGTGGGGCAGGAAGAACAATAGCCTTTGCATTAAAAAAAGCAGGAGCAGAAGTGACCTTAGTAAATCGTTCCTTTAAACGAGGAGATTGTGCCGCTCGAATGCTATCCTTACCTTTTTTGCTATTAAATGATTTTGATTCCGCTGATTTCAACTTATTAATCAATGCGACCCCTGTTGGCAAAGAAAAAGGGAGTATTCCTTTTGAAATAAAACAACTTACATCTAATAGTATTGTCGTAGATATGGTTTATCGAAAAGAATCAACTTTATTAATACAAAGGGCTAAAGAAATGGGTTTAAGAACTATTGATGGCTTTGAGATATTGGGCAAACAAGTTCAATTTCAATTTACGGGAATGACAAATAGAACCATGCCTGAAGCTATGGCTTATGAGTTAGCTAGACCCGAAAAGAACCTCATTTCCACCTATTAATAAATTTAAACAATCTAAAATGAATAAAACTGAACTACTTTTTTCAAAATTAGATGATATTTTACCTAGTGGTTATACTGTCGTGGGTTCTACTTCAGAACATGTACTCGGACATTGGGTTAATACAAATCCATCAACTGGTTTAATCAAGGAGGTTACCATTGAAAAAGAAGGTAATGACTATATTTTTATAGTTTATGGTAAAGGTAAAGAAAATAAGCTGGTGGAATGGGGTAAATCAAAATGCCTTACTTACTACTCCAATATACATGCAGATACGATTGAAGGATTTACGACTACCTTCGATTTGGAATTCATGGATATTCAATTATCTGCCAATGTTAAATATGGAGTTTTAGTCCTACAAATGTTCAGTAGATTTAAGGATGGAAGTGGCCGAAACAATTATTATGCTAGAGAATTTTATGTAAGAGCTTGTTCCCAAGATATTCAGGCAGATAGTATTATGGAAGGCAAGTGGAAAAACACTAGGCCTGAAACAACTGATATTGCTAGATTTGAGGTGGTTACCAAGGGAGACGATCATTTTATACACATAAAATGTATTGAAGATGGACCACTCCTAAACGATTGGGGAGCAGCTAAAATACAAGGCTATGCTAAAAAAAAGACTAGCAAAAATGCTATTGGTTGGTGGGCAAAATACGATTTACCAACCTTTACAGCTGACTTAAGTCTTAACTATAATAAAGGCTTAATCATTATTGCTGCTATGATAAAATATAAAAATCAAGCGGAAAGCTCAGGTGTTTTTATTAGAGAATTTTTTGCTAAAGAAATTGATTAGAAAAATAAGAAAATGACCTATTTTCAATTACCTAAAGAAAAAATTGTCCTACTAGAAAAGATGCAGGAATTGGCGCAAGAAAAATTTGCACCAAGAGCTATTGATTTTGACAATAGAGCTGTTTTTCCTAAAGAGAATGTGACCGATTTGAAAGAGGCAGGTTTACTTGCTCCGACAATGGAGAAACAATATGGAGGTTTAGGGTTAGGTCATCATCGGGGAGACATTTTTACCCATTGGTTGTTAACCAAAGAAGTGGCTAAAGCAGATATGGGCTTTGCTCGTATTTGGGAGGGCAATGCCAATGCACTTTTTCTTATAGACAATTTAGGAACTACTGCTCAAAAAAAACGATGGTTCAAAGAAGTGGTAGAAGAAGGAGCTACTTGGTCTGTATGGAGTGGAGAACCATTGTCCAAAAAGCCTGGTCAATCCTCACCAATTGGTACAACTGTTCAAAAAATCAAAGGAGGGTATTTAATCAATGGTTGTAAAGTCTTTTGTTCAGGAGCAACAGGTGTAAACTGGGCAATTATTTTAGTAAATACGGATGGAACAGGAGCGGCTAGACATACGACTAATTCGCCCGAAACCCTCTTAATGCTTGGTTGTGATATGAGCGACCCTAGTATTACTTGTGATACCACTTGGTGGGATCCTATTGGCATGCGATGTTCTGTAAGTGCCAAGGTCAATTTTAACAATACTTTTATCCCAGAAGAGAATTTAATCGGCGAACCAGGTGCATTTTTAACTGGAGATTGGCAAACCAGATTTACACCTCAATATGGAGCTACTTTTTTGGGTGGCGCAGAGAGTGCCTTTAATTATACGCTGAAATATATAGATACGCAAAAAAAAGGGCATGATCCATATATTCAACATCGGGTAGCCAAAATGTCTCTTAATTTAAAGACCGCCCATTTATGGCTAAAGGAAGTCGCTAATTTATGGGAATCTGGAAATATTAAACAAGCAAAAATTGAAGGTAGTAATGTCCGCTATCTACTACAACAATTAACTACGGAAACAGTCGATCATGCAGTTAATTCCTGTGGAGCTAGATCCATGATTCGGCCAAGTCCGCTTGAAAAAATATATCGAGATTTATCTTTTTATACCCAGCACGATAATAGTGATCAAGTATTAGCCACCGTCGGTAAATTTATTCTTGGCCAAAGCCATGATGTTTCTTTCTTTAAAAATGAAGATAAACAAAACAAAATCAATCATAAAGCCACTAAAATAGAATAGCGCATGAGTCAATTGAGTTTCGCACAAAAATTAAAAGAACATCCTAATATATGGTTACTTGCTTTTGGGTATTTCTTCTTTTATACCCCATATAGTGCCATGACTAAGGCATTATCCAAAGGCTTATTGCCTGGTTCTACAGGTACTATTTCTGGATTTGAACTATTACCCACCGTCATCATTGGTACCTTAATCATGTTTTTGATTATAATTACGGTAATGGGCTGGTGGAAACATGCAGGACGAATTGAGGTTTTGGGCGTTAAAATTCCTTTTGCGACTAGTAAATGGACTTTTTTCTCTGGTGTGGGAGCAGCTGCCATTATAGCAACAACGACCTTAGCCTATACTTTTGAGGGCATTTCCATCGTTTTTGCCGCTTTATTAATGCGAGGAGGAGTATTACTAATGGCTCCACTATGGGATACCTTCTATAAAAGAGAAGTCCGTTGGTATTCTTGGGTAGCATTCGGTCTAAGTTTTATGGCTTTGATTATGCTTTTTTCTGAGAAAGGTGGTTATTTATTAACCCTAATTGCAGCCTTAAATATTCTAACTTACCTTTCAGGTTATTTTTTTAGGCTACGATTTATGACTGGAAAAGTAAAAGTAAACAATAAAGCAGTTTCTTATAAATTCTTTATTGAAGAAATGTTGGCAGCGATGCTAGTATTATTAGTGGTGCCGATAGTTTTAGCCATTATAGGTCAAGGTACAATTATGGAAGAATTGAGATATGGCTTTACTACTTTCATACAATCTAGTTTGGCTATTCCTGCACTAATCATTGGAATTTTATATTCCTGTTTATATATTTTTGGAACGAGAATCTATTTAGATCATAGAGAAAATACCTTTTGCATCCCAATTAATCGGTGTTCTAGCTTATTAGCAGGAGTGGTTGCCTCTTTTGTTTTAGGTTTTATTTTTAATGAATCTTTTGTAAGTAATATGCAATTAATAAGTGCAGGTGTTTTAATCATTTCCATCTTATTTTTAAGTTTCCCTGCATTTTCAAAAAAAGAACAACGCCTGAATACCTTTACGCCTCCTGAGCGAAATTTTGTTTTTGTTTGTTCGAGCAATACTAGTCGTTCTCCTATGGCACAAGCTATTTGTATTGATGAAATGACTAAATTATTACGTAGAAAAGGTATTGATTATTCCAATGCGAACATGAATGTATGGAGTGCTGGGTTGACCGCTACTCAAGGAACCCCCTTAAGCGCTAATGCTAAATTGGCACTTGGTAAATTGAAGGTTCCAGTTATAGCACATGCTTCTAAAAATCTAGAAACAAGCGATATAGAAAAAGCCGATACTATTTTTTGTATGTCTTCCGATCAAAAACAAAAAATCATTAACACATTTCCTATAGCAGAAAATAAAGTGACTTGTCTTGATGAACAAATAGGCATTCAAAATCCAGCAGGTGGAGATCTAAAAAACTACCTAGCTTGTGCCCAGCAAATCAGAGGCATAATCAAACAAAAGGTAACTGTTCCGCAGTTATTAAAAACTGACTTTTAATGTTCTTTGACAAATCCCTCCGAGATGTCTCGGAGTAGGCAATGGTCAATTTAATTTCAAGTTTTTTTCTGACTGACAATGAATGAACGCCGTTTGTGAAGCGCAAAGCATGAAGAAGTATAAGTTTCTGAATTGTGAAGCTAAGTGGCTTTTAAAAAACTTGGAATTGAAACGACTCTTTCACAATATTTATCAAAGAACCATTTTTAATAAACAATCCATGTTACGATTTCATTGGAGTATGTCTGCTGCAGGTAATTATTTAAGAGCAAGAAAATCTAGAGAAGAATTATCAGGTGTCATTGATTTTCAAGCCCATTTAAATTTTTGCCAAATTGCAGAGAAATATGGGTATGAGCATTTACTAACTGCTTTTGGTTTCCATCGTTGTGATCCTTTAGTACTAGCAACAGCTATTGGTTTAAAGACAGAATCTGTTAATTTTTTAGTAGCTCATCGCCCAGGGGTTACATCCCCCACTCTATTTGCTCAACAGGTAAATAGTGTAGCCAATATGATAGATGGCCGCATTGCTTTAAATCTAGTTGCAGGACACACTCCTGCCGAGATGGGATATTATGGCGATTTTTTGGCACATGATGATCGCTATCATAGAATGGACGAATTTCTAACTATTTGTAAAGCAATTTGGGAAGGCAATACTCCTTTTTCTTTTAAAGGGAATTATTACGAAGTAAAAGAGGCAAGGGTTAATATTCCTTTCTTAAATCCCACAAGAAGTACACCTGAAATTTATTTAGGTGGAGCCTCAAAAGTTGCAGTAGAGGTAGCTGTAAAACATGCCTCTTGTTTCTTAACACTTCCCACAAAACCAGCAATATTTAAGCAACGGATACAGCCATTAAAAGACAATGGTATAGCAGTAGGAATTATTTGTACCGTAATCACTAGACCAACTAGACAAGAAGCCTTAGATCATGCCAATAAGTTATTAGCAGAAATGGATGGCACAGAAAAAAAGACACACAAAAATTTCTCTAAAAAATCAGACTCAAAGGCTTTTAATTCTACCATCGAATTAGCAGAACAAGATCATTGGATTACTCCTTGGCTTTGGACTGGTTTGGTTCCTTATATGGGCGCACTCTCTATAGCTATTATTGGCTCTTATGAAGAAGTTGCAGAGGCGATTGATAAATGTAAAGAGATGGGAATCACTCAATTTTTATTAGTTGGTTATCCAGATGAATTAGAAATGGAACATTTTGGAAAGGGAGTTTTACCTCTAGTAAAAAAAATGGAAAATTCATTTGTATGATTAATAAACCTGTCCAATTTCATTGGCTTTTGGTTCAAGGAGGAGAAACAAAGGGGTTTACAAGAGCACAACAACTAGAAGTAGATGCAGTTGCTTACCCTGAAGTAGAAGTGCAAGCGGCTTATAGCAATAAGGCTGGAGCATTAGGCTATGAGTCTCTTTTAGTCGATTTTAGCTATGGAAAACCAGACTCTTTAATGATGTCTGCTGGAATAGCACCTTTTACTAAAAAAATTAAATTTTTAGTAGCAATCAAATCGAATATGAGTAATCCGACCTATTTTACTCAACAGGTAAATACTTTTTCAAGTATGTTTCAAGGAAGGATTTTGTTAAATGTAGTGGCTGGTCATTCTCCTAAAGAACAAGGGTATTATGGTGATTTTTTGCCCCATGATGAACGCTACGCACGGACAGAAGAATTCTTAGCTGTGTGTAATAAGATATGGCATACTCAAAAACCTTTTGATTTTGAAGGTAAATATTTTCAAATAAAAAAAGCGCAACTCCGAACCAAATTCAAATCACCTGATAGAAAAGCGCCCTTTATATTTATAGCTGGTGGTTCTAAAGCAGCTATCGAATTGGCGATTCGTCAAGGAGACTGCTGGATGCGATTAGCCGATACTCCTGAAAAAGTTAAAGCAGCAGCTAAGGAAGTATTGGCAAGTGGCAAAGAGGTCGGATTAAGGCTTTCGATAGTAATGCGAGAAACTAAAGAAGCAGCCATTGCAGCAGCACATAAAATCGTGTATAGTGAAGTAGGACAAAGTTATAATAATAAGGAAAATAAATTCGTGCAAAATACCGATTCTGTTTCTATGAAAAAAATGTATGAGATGAGTAATAAGAAGGAGTGGTTAACCCCTTGTCTCTGGACGGGAGCAGTTCGCACAAGAGGAGCATCTGCCATCTGTTTGGTAGGAACTCCTAAAGAAATTGCCCAAACACTCATGGAGTATAAAGAAGCTGGAGTCACCCAATTTATCATGTCTGGCTGGCCTACTGAAACAGAAATGGTTCAGTTTGGAAAAAAGGTTATTCCTTTAGTACGAGTATTAGAAGAAAGGAAAAAATCTATGTGGTCAACTACTAAAATAGCTAACTAACATCTATAATATGAAGAATACATCCATTAAATTTCATTGGCGATTAATACATGCTGGGGAAACGGCTGGGTTTAGTCGAGCTCAACAATTGGAAACGAATTCAGTTGCTTATCCAGAAGTAGATATGCAGGCTAATTACAGTAAATTAGCCTATAAATTAGGCTTCGAGTCTTTATTAACAGATTTTAGTTTTGGCAAACCTGACCCGCTCCTAATGGCAAGTGGAATTGCTCCCTTGACTGACGAGGCAAAATTTCTTATTGCAATTAGGTCTGGTATAATCAGTCCAACTTACTATGTCCAACAGGTGAATACCTTTGCAAGTATGTTCAATGGAAGGATTCTATTAAACGTAGTTGCAGGACATTCCCCTATAGAACAAGCTTATTATGGTGATTATTTGCCTCATGATGAAAGATATGCAAGAACAGAAGAATTTTTAACCATCTGTAATGCGCTATGGCATCAGGAGAAACCATTTACTTTCAAAGGAAAATATTATCAAGTAACAGATGCCCAATTATTTACCAAATTTAAAGCACCTAATAGAAACGCCCCCTATTTATTTATCGCTGGAGGATCCCAACAGGCAGCTGATTTAGCCATTAGTCAAGGGGATTGTTGGATGAGATTAGCCGATACCCCTGAAAAAGTTAAGGCAAGCGCTCAATCTGTAGTAGTAGCGGGCAAAGAAGTAGGACTAAGATTGTCAACTATTACTAGATCAACCAAATCCGAAGCCATTGCAGCAGGAGAAGCATTAATCAACCATCAAGTAGGAAAAAGTTTTGTAGGAAAAGAGAAAAAATTTGTACAAAAAACAGATTCTGTCTCTATAAAGCAAGTTTATAAACTCAGTTCAAAAGAATGGTTAACGCCGTGGTTGTGGACTGGGGCTGTAAAGACAGACGGAGCGCCTGCTATTAGTTTTGTTGGCACCCCAGAAGAAATTGCTCAAGCTATTATGGACTACAAAAAGGCAGGGGTTACTCAATATATTTTATCTGGCTGGCCCAAATTAGAAGAGATGGTGATTTTTGGAGAACAGGTTATTCCTTTAGTAAGAGCTTTAGAAAAAAAGGAAGCAAAAAAACTCAATTATTCAGTATAACTCATTCAATAAATTACAACACTAAACATATAGCTCAACCGACCGATTTTTAAGGTTTTTTTCATTTATTTCTGAGCATCTATTTATTTCTAAAACTTTAGTAATGAAAAATATGCTAACCCCAAGTCACATAGCTGATTATAATAAGGATGGATTCATTTTTCCACTTAATGTACTCACAAAAAAAGAATTAGCCTATTTCCAATCCAAATGGGCTCAATTAAAAAATGCGTTACCACCTGGGCGGACGCTTGTTCGAGGCCCTTATATGTTCTTAAATTTTAGGTGGGCCTATGAATTAGCGACTCATCCTAAGATATTAAATGCCGTCTCTTGTCTTTTAGGGGATGACTTAATAATAGGTGGTGGCTTAATTTTAGCCAAACCTGCTGATGGTAACACCTTTGTATCTTGGCATCAAGATGCTCATTATGCCACCCATCTGAATGGATCGGAAGCCTTAACTAGTTGGTTGGCACTTTCGACTAGCAATATTCAAAATGGATGTATGCGAGTCATTCCAGGTACACAAAATAAGAACTTTGAGCATGTAGAAATATTCGATAAAAACAATATGTTATCTCTAGGTCAAACGGTGAAAGGAGTAGCAGCAGAGCAGGCAATAGATTTGGAATTGGCTCCTGGGCAAAGTTCCTTACATCATTTCAATTTACTACATAGCTCGAATTTTAACCGCTCAGCATCTATTAGAACTGGCTTTATTGTTAGGTATTGTACACCTAAAATAATTCATGAGGAAGGAATGATTTTAATTCATGCCTCTGGCAAAATGGAGTATGACCATTTAAATGTAATCACAGACATTCCAAATTATTCTTTTGAAGAAGGTTTGAAAAGGCAGTTAGCAAGTGACCAAAAATTAATTTCAGAATATATGGAGCAAGGTTAACAATTACAATCCATACATTTTTTAATATTAAAGGTTCTTTGACAAATTCCATGAAAGAGTCGATTCAATTCCAATTTTTTTTCTCTTTCCAGTCAGAAAAAATATTGAAATCAAATCCGACCACGGGATTTGTCAAAGAACGGTATTAAATTAGCAAAATCTCCAATAATTAAAATCCATTTATGCGAATTTTAATGACATCTGATCATATTTATCCTGCTTTTCCATCTATAAAGGATTCAGAGGTTTATTCTAATCGCAGTTATAAGTCTTCTTTTTCAAGTCGCCACTTACAGGATTTTATTGCAAAGGGGCTTACAGAACTTGGTCATGAGGTATTTTATTGGCTACCCAAAGGAGCGCATCAAGACGTACCAGTTGGCATTGAAATAGTGAATAGTCTTCCCGATAATATAGACTTATCCCATTTACTTTATTGTAACGTGAAAGAAGGACCAATAGCGCATTTAAAGGAAATCCGAGAAAATAATATTCCTTGGGTCGGAGTAAGACATTTAGTAGAAATAGGGGATTATAAGGTCCATCAACCTTATTTAGACAATTTAATTTTTGTCTCTAAATATGCTGCGGACACCTTCGGACAGACAAGATTTATATACAATGGATACGATCCCAATGAATATATTTTTCAAGAGCAAAAAGAAGATTATTACTTTTTTATTTGCTCCATGAATAAGGCAGTAGAAAAGGGACTCTATATCGCATTGGATTTAGCTCAAAAAATGGGTTTTTCTTTAATTGTAGCAGGAAATTCGCCTTCGAGTGAAGTTACAGAAAATATTACCAAACAATGTAAAAAGGCAGGTGCAACATATATAGGACCAGCCTATGGCATGAAAAAAGCAAAACTTTTTGCTAAGGCAAAAGCACTACTCTTTCCTACGCTATTACAAGAATCTTTTGGAGGAGTAGCCGTAGAAGCTATGATGTCTGGCACTCCTGTAATTGCTAGTAGTAAGGGTGCACTACCAGAAATTATGAATCCTACAGTCGGATTTACCTGCGCCAATACGGAAGAATATGAAAAAGCAATTGAAGGTATAGACCATATTGATCCCAAAAAATGTCGTCAATATGGTATTGAAAATTTTCATTATCTCAAGATGGCTAAAAAATATGAAAAAGCTTATAAAGAACAAATAGCAAAGTAATTTATAAATAATTGACAAGTAGTTTTTATAGTTATCCCGATGAATCAGGATAGACTTAGTTGCAGGTTGCTAGTTGTTCTATGATAACCAGTAAGTCAATAAATTAAAATAATTGTCAAAGATTTATGAATTATATCAATGGTACTCTGTTAAAAAAGTTTCTTAGTGTTTTCCCTCGCCGCCTGCGGCGGCTCGGAGAGGGGTTCTTAAGAGGGCAGATTTTTAAGGTTTCCGTTGGAAATATTAAAAATTTGCCCCCTTAAAATCCTTTTTAGTAGCAGAATAGCTGCACTCGGAGGACACGTTAATATTATAAGAAATTTTCTGATACATGTAACAATTTACAATATAAATAAATTTGTACAACCAACCAACCATAGTAGATAAAGTCGCTTTTATTATCTGTTTCCGTGAATCAACGGAAGATAGAAAGAACGCCTTACAGTTTGTCTTAAATTGGTTAAATAAAATCTTGCCAGATATAGAAATCCTCATTATAGAACAAGATGAGCAGCCAAGGCTAAGCCTAAAGCTACCTTCTAATTGCAAGAAAGTTTTTATTTATAACCCAGGATTATTCAACAGAAGCTGGGCTTTTAATGTGGCACTTAATCATACAACTAAAGAAATACTAACATTCTCAGATGCGGATGCTGTATTAACTAAAAAAGATTATTTAGCCTGTTTTGAAGCTTGTACCCAATTTGATGCAGTCACTCCTAACGCTAGAATGGCCCTCAATATCAATCAGATCAATTTAGATACGCTTGATTTTAAAACAACTGATTATAGATATATTTCTTTTGCCTCCATGCTAATGATAATTACTCGTATTGGGCTAGAAAAGATAGGGGGATGGGATGAAAGATTTGAAGGATGGGGCTACGAAGATATTGTATTAGGACATCTAATTTTGAATCGCTTAAAGACAAAATCTTTTAGCCATACCATTTTCCATGTAGATCATGAACGAACCGTATTCGACGGGGAAACACAACCTCAGTATCAGTTTAATAAAAAGTTATTCCAAGAAATTTGTTTGTTCTCTGGGGCTTCTCTTAATCGCTATTGTGATATAAGACAAATTCCTGAAAAAGGCAATCCAGACAAATATACTTTAAGTAAAACAACTAAGCATCCAGTAATAGCAAAACCAACGTTTGTATTGGGCTTGCTTACTTTAAACCAATTAATCTTAGTAAAAAAATTCATCAATAATTGGGATCAATATAGATCAAAAGCAGCTAATTGGACCCTTATTATTATCGACGATGGTTCTAATAAGACGCTATTAAATTATTTGGATAATTTAACCTTAAATCAGACGGAGTTAATCATCATTAAAAATAATAACCGAGGGATTGGTCATTCCTTTAATGTTTTATTCCAAAGGTTGACAACTCTTTCATACGATTTAGCATTCGTCTGTCAACCTGCTATTTATTTTAAGCAATCTAACTGGGAAAATCTTTATTGGCATCTAATTAAAAGAACTGGCTTAGGGTTGCTAGTCTACCAAAAGGAAACCTTTGCTAAAATGGAGCAAGTAAATAAAATTGGCTTTTTCTCTTCCATGAATAATATAAATTTATTGCAGCCTTATTTTTTTACGATTACACCTCAAATTATAGCAACAATTGGTTTTATGGATAACCAATATTTAGGCTTTAGTGAAATAGTATTTCAAGAATATTTCTTGCGCTGTTGTAGAGAGGGCTATAATTTCTCCTATCAACCACTAGATGCAGATACAAGTAATGACTTTATTGGCGTATATGAAGCAGAAGAATTAAGAGATAATAGTGAAGATAAAATGTTCTCAAGAAAATTAAACCCTTTTCTAAAGAATTGGCATGCTAACCTATTTCGGCTTAATAGAACCTATTTAGCCTGGAATGAAGTAGAGATGACTTTTACAGCATATCGAAAAATTATGGAAGAACGATTCCCAAAACTAAAAAGTAGCAAAAGCATACTAAATGAACAACAAGTTTATCAAACAGATAATTAAAATGAAAGTTGATAGAAGTCAGAAGCGAAAGTAGTAGTCATTTGGATAAACTTATTGAAAGTTCTCTATTAAAAATAATTATCAAAATAATGAGGATATATATCTCTACAGCACATGCATATCCAGGAAGTAAATCTGTTGGATTTGCATCCAGCACCATAACAGATTTAACAGCAAAAGGGCTAGGGGAATTAGGTCATGAGGTTTTGTATGATCTTAGAGGGCATCACTTAATAGACCCACTTCCAGCAGGGGTTACCTTAGTTAAGGATAGACAATTTGATGTAGATATTATGCATCTACAAGATACGCCTTTGTTAGAACCGATTGATACGAAAGGAATACCTTGGGTAAAAACATTTCACGCCCCATTCGGCAGTATGGGTATGCCAGCAGGATTTGGAAAAGACAATATAATTTTTGTATCAAAAAGCCATGCAGTTTCTTACGGAAATCAACGCTTTGTCTATAATGGTATTGATTCCAATGAATTTATTTTTTCCGAAGAAAAAGAAGATTATTTTCTTTTTTTAGTCCAAGGTTTAGAAAGAGCCATCTTAAAAGGATTAGGAACGGCAATTATTTTGCAGCAAGAATTGGGTATAAAATTAGTAGTGGCCGGTTCAAGCAAAAATGCCTTTTACCAAGAACAATTTGCGGCAATGTGTAGAAATCTTAATATTGAGTTTTTGGGAGAAATAAGAGGGGAAAGAAAAGCAAAGTTAATCGCAAATGCCAAAGCACTCATTGCCCCAACACTATGTCCAGAACCCTTCGGATTAGTAATAGCCGAAGCTTTGGTTTCAGGTACTCCCGTAATATGTAGCGACCAAGGAGCCTTTCCAGAAATTGTGCCGCCAGAGACAGGATTTGTTTGTAAAAATATAAAAGAATACTTCGAAGCAATAGAAAAAATTGATACTATCTCTCCTATAACTTGTAGAAAAATAGGGATAGATAATTTTCATTACTTGAGAATGGCAAAAGATTATATTGAAGAATATAAAAAAGAAATTGCCCTAAATGATGCTAAAAAAAGACTAATCTTAAACTGATCTGGTCTAATTTCTAATTTAAATAAATTAATTAAAGCTATGTTAAAAGCACCTAGAGCCTTTAATCGGGAAATTTATCACGACATTAAGCATAATGTTTTTTATGGAACAGATGACGGAAGTCAGGATGGTTCTTTTGGAGAATTTCCAGCCTTTGCAAAACACTACGAAAAAGTAGATCCTGCCCGAAAGGAAAATATCCATATGATAAGTGTAGTTGGAGGATTATATGGGCTTAATTTAATTCCTTTATGGAAGCCCAAAAAACTGACGATTTTTGATATTAACCCTATGGCTGTTACCTATTTTAAGGTAATACATCGACTATGGATTAATAGTGATAGTGCAGCTGACTTTTTAGCCCATTTGACTAAGGCTGATTATGAAGTTGAAAATGAAGATGAAGCTTTCGTTCGAGAAAATATTCGACTAAAGCGTGCGGGCAATCTTCCTCGGTCAAGAGGGTCCAGTAAAAGATCTTTTGAAGAAAGTTGGACAATGGCTTTAAAAGATTTTGAGGTTACCAAAAAGGTTTTTATGGAGGCAGAAATGGACATTCGATTAGAACCGATGGAAAGTGAGTCTTTTAGTAAAATGATTAATGAAAATGGTAATCTTTGGATTTATGCTTCCAACATTACCCAGTTCCACTTTTTTGATTTAACCGTACAAGACCCTAGTAATATGGTGGTCGTTCAAATTATTCACCCTGAACAACCTCAATTATTGGATTTAACAGAATTTGGGAAAAATCCTGTTAAAATGAATTTTCATATTCCTTTAAGTGCTGAATTATTATAAAAAGGAACGCATAAGTATTAGACTATTAAGCCGTATTTAAAACCAACAAATTGTCGATAATTTGAAATGTCGATAATTTTTGATTTTCTATTCCCTCCGAAGGAGGCTTCAATTTGATGAAATCAAGGGGCAAATTTTGAATTTTGATTTTCATTTTAATTGATTTAGTTCCTTACCAATAAAATCTTGCGATTTTTTGACAAGACAAAGACTAAAATTAATAAGTTATTTCTTTAGGGTCTTTGACAGTTTTTACAAAACATAGCTCAAACTTCCAGCTTGAGGGTTAATTTTTATTAGAATCGCTGCTTCTCAAGTAAGATACTTGAACTACGATTATATCCAATGTAAAAATTGTCAAAGAGCCTTTTTTTATTACTTTTAGGCAGCATTTTCAAAAATATATGGTTTTAAAATCATCAACTATGTATTACAGTGTTTCAAAAGTTTTTTACGATTTTTACTTGTCCCCCGAGCGCAGCTATACTGCTACTCTTAATATCCCTATACCGAGCTCGCGAAGCGAGCGAGGTGAAATCTAAAGAAACTTTTGAATCGGTGTAGTATTACAATGTAACAAAAGTTGTTTTAGATTTTGCCTCATCGCCTGCGGCGGCGAGGTGCGGGGAGGTAAAGGGGCAAAAATTTAAGATTTCCAACGGAAATCTTAAATTTTTGCCCCCTTAAAATCCTTTTTAGTAGCAGCATAGCTGTGCTCGGGGGACACGTTAAAATTATAAAAACTTCGTTCTCTGACAAATCCCGTGGTCGATTTAATTTCAAGCTTTTTTCTGACTGAAAAGAGAGAAAAAAATTGGAATTGAAACGACTCTTTCACGGGATTTGTCAGAGAACCAAAAACTTTTGTTATACTGTAATAAAATTAAGTAATACATAAACATTTATTCTAATGAAGAAAAAAATTCCAATTGTTACGAATGCAGCACCGCCTGCAACGGGAACACATACGCAGGCCATCAGAGTCGGAGACCTTGTTTTTACAAATGGTCAGACAGGTCGAGATCCAGGAAATGGTGTTTTACGGAAAGGAGCAGAAGCTCAAATGAAACAAATATGTTCGAATATTGAGGCTATTTTAAATGCAGCAGGTTGTACCCCAGCAGACATCGTTAAAGTCACTTTAATTCTTAAAGATTTAAAAAAATATAAGGCAGTTGACCATATCTATGCTTCCTGGTTACCAGATCGAGGCGTATCTCCTTACCCTGCACGTACCTCCTTAGTAGCAGCTGAACTTCCAGCTGGCGCAGAGGTCTTGCTTGATGTAATTGCTGTCTATCCTAATTGAAAAATAAAGTAATTATGGAATTTACACTTTTAACACCTGAACAAAAGAAATCTTTTGAAAAAGATGGCTATTTGGTAGTGCGCAATGCTTTAGATGCAAAAACAAATCAAGAGGTGATTGATGCATGTGATAAATTTGCACATACCTTTTTACATAAAGACGAAGTATTACATAGACCCTGGTATAATGACCTAGATTTTAGACCTGGTTTATTACAGAATGAAGCACTTTTCAATTTAGTGACTCAGTCATCAGTCGTCCCCTTAATCATTCAACTACTGTCTCCAAATATTCATTTACACTCAACCGCTTTGACTTATAAAAGACCCGAAGCACCAGACTTGCCGCCTTTTCGTAGAGGGTGGCATCGAGATATTCGAATTCCTAGGGATTTAGGACATGTTAATTTGCCAATGGTCGGTATAAAAGTCTGTTATTGTTTAACAGATTTTGTAGAAAAAGATGCTGGGATTACTTTAATGGCAAGAAAAACACATTTGCGCAACGAACCCTTAAAGATTCCTAAAGGTCAAATTGATCCTCCTGATGTGGAAGTGGCAGAATTATCATTGAAAGCAGGAGATGCCGTACTTTTTGAGAATCGTATTTTCCATACAGCTACTCCTAATCGGACTAAGCAAGTGGCTAAAAGATTGATTTATGGATATGCCTATCGTTGGATGAAGCAGGAAATCTATTTGGATACACCTGATAAAGAGTTATTAAAAAAATCTACTCCAATTATGCACCAATTATTAGGAGGTTCTCGAGATATTGATACCCCTGCTTGGGCATTGCAGGACTGGGTGAAAAAGCATGGAGTTGCTAAGGATCGAGTACCTTGGATATTATGGGAAGAACCTAAAAGTTAGTACTTAAAATCATATGAGCGCATTACATTTTAGTGGAATTTAAGGGATGAGGCAATAAATAATGTATCAGTAATGACGAGGTTATTTTTTCTTTTAGCAAGGCAAAACTTTTCAGCATAGCCTTTGCTACGTTGAAAAATTTTAACGAAGCTAAAAGTAAAAAGAATTTGTCAGACTGGTAGATTATTATTTTCCTCATCCCTAAGCTGGCGAAGCCAGTACCATAATTTTCAATGTTCAATTTTCAAAAGGCAT
>CAZXYA010000092.1:0-21269 GCA_964644655.1 uncultured Saprospiraceae bacterium
AAACTAGAGCTACGGTGGGAAACACTTATTTTTGAAGCATGGAAAAAAATCAATCTAAAAATAAAATGGCTTTGGGCTTAATGAGTTGTAGCTTATTATGCTTGGGGATTTTTTTGGTGGTTTGGCTGCAAGGCTTATATCAACAAGAAATAGAAAGATTACAGGAAAAGAGTAGTTTTATTTTGATTAATTCTTTGCAAAAAGCAGAGAAAACCTACTTGAGAGAAGAATTACTATCTGCATTCGATGGTATCGAAACCGTCTTAGGAGATACCATAGATATTAATCTTACCTCTTTCAGTATTAAAATGGAAGATGAAGAGGATGAAACCATTATATATGAAAAATTTGATTCTACTGGTTTAAATATAAAAACTAAAGTAGAAATTAAAATGGATGCCCCTAATAAGAATAGTAAAAATAGAAAGACATTAGGTAATATGGCAACTTGGATAATAGAAGCTAATGACTCTATAATTTTTGATTCCTTATCTATTACTTATAAAGATTCTTTTATTATTGCTGGCATTCAAGACATCATTCAAGCCGCACCAAAAGTCCATGAATTACCCCAAGAATTTAAAGTCATTAAAATAAAAGATAGTACCCATCAAATCAAATCCATTATCTCGGAAATTTATAAAGACCACGATAGCGGCGACCAATATGCTTTAGCATTTGATAAAACCAATGGTTTTATTTTACAAAAAATGATTCCAGAAATTCTATTTTCTCTTTTCCTTTTTTCCATTACTAGTCTAGCCTTTTTCTTCATTTACAAAAGTTTGAAAGACCAACAACAACTAACAGCAGTAAAAAATGACCTAATTGCCAACATAACCCATGAATTAAAAACGCCCATTGCTACCGTAGGCGTTGCTATAGAAGCCCTCCAAAATTTTGGCGCCTTAGAAGACCCAAAACGGACCAAAGAATATCTAGACATCTCTCAACAAGAACTTCAACGTTTATCTATTTTAGTAGATAAAGTGTTAAATACTTCGCTGTTTGAAAAAGGAGATATTCCGCTTAAATCAGAATCAATCAATCTTAAAATCTTAGTGAAGGGCGTTTTAAATTCCATGAAATTACAGTTTCAAAATAAAGATGCCATTGTCAATTTTGCTAGTGAAGGGGATAATTTCATCGTCAAAGGAGATAAAATTCATTTGACAAGTGTCATTTATAACCTCGTTGATAATGCTTTAAAATATAGTCCCTTATCTCCCCAATTGACCATCAATTTGCAAGAAAAAGCAGGGCAAATTATTGTACTAGTCAAAGATAATGGTTTGGGCATAGCCAAAGAATTTCAAGATAAAATATTCGATAAATTTTTCCGAGTACCAACGGGTAATGCACATAATATTAAAGGGCATGGTTTAGGCTTAAACTATGTCAAAAAAGTTATTGAAAAACACGGTGGAAAAATCACCCTACAAAGTGAGCAAGGACAAGGAACGGCGTTTGTGATTTCATTGCCGATTTAATTTAATGGGTGCAAAGGTGTAAAGGTATAGCGGTACAAAGGTGTCCTTTCTCTGTACCTTTGTATCTCTGCCCCTTTACACCTCTAAACCGTAAGTTCTCAAAGCACGGTCGTCAGGAGGACGACCAGATAGCGATTTCTAGTCTGGAGGTACTATCTAAATCTATTTAAAAAATGCCAATAGCTAAGATATTATACGTAGAAGACGAACCCTTTTTAGGAAAAATAGTCAAAGAAAGTTTGGAAAGCAGAGATTATGAGGTAAAAATGATTACGGATGGCGCATTAGTTATGACTGCCTATGAAGCATGGCAACCAGATATTTGTGTTTTAGATGTGATGCTACCTAATAAAGATGGGTTTACAATTGGCAAAGAGATTAGTGCAATAAATCCAGCGATGCCAATCATATTTTTGACTGCCAAGAATCAAACCAGCGACCTATTAGAAGGCTTTAAGTCGGGTGGGAATGACTATATCAAAAAGCCATTTTCGATGGAGGAATTAATCGTTCGAGTGCAAAACTTATTGAGTCTTGCTACATCTACTACTCCTCAAATTGATCCTAGTAATATATCAATCGGTCAATATATTTTTTATCCCTTAAAGTATCAATTAGTACAAGGTCAACACATTCAAAAATTATCTCACCGAGAGGCAGAATTATTGAAAATTTTCACCAACAATCAAAATAAAGCGGTTAATCGAAAAGAAATTTTATTAAAAATATGGGGCGATGATTCTTATTTTAATTCTAGAAACTTAGATGTTTATATCAAAAAATTAAGAAATTATTTAAAAGCAGACCCTTCCATAAAAATCGTTACATTGAAGGGAATTGGGTATCATTTTACAGTAGCATGAATAGTTGGGCAAAAGTCTTCCCACCATTGCGAATAGGAGTTTCTATCTCCCTTTGGTCTACCATAAAAAACAACGACTAACTAATCAATTGTTATATTTAAGATTGCAGTATTTATTTGATTTTCACAAATTTATCAAGTTCGAATTTTTTGCTTCTGACAAATAAAGCAGCATAAAAACAAACATTCACATATAAATTATCGTAATATATTTTAAAGACCTACCCTACTAAAATTATTTTAGCGTTTTCGTAGGGCAGAGAATTAAAACCCTTATTAATCCCTTCATATTTTACACTATGTTTCATTCTGCTATAAAAAAAAGAGTAACACTTTTCAGTATATTTAGTCTGCTAGTAACAATACTTACCGCTCAAGTAGCTTTCCAAGAAACAAGTTTTTCCAATGCTCAATTTATCATTCAAGAAGAAAAGCTTCCTTATATTATATATTTCTATGGGAACTGGTGTCCTTCATGTCAATTAATGGAAGAAACGACCTTTAAGGATGCTAAAGTAAAAAAACAGATTGAATCAAACTACGTAGTATTTAAAGTGAATGCAGATAGTGAACGTGGAAAAGAATGGATGGGCTTATATGGCATAACAAGTGTACCAACAACTCTTTTTTATACTAAAGAAAATTATTTATTAAATAAATTAGTATCTCCAATAACTGCAAGTGATTTTTTAAACATAACAGCGGATTTAGGAAAACTACCTACTAACATAGTACTTAATGATTTCAAAAAAAACCTATCTAATAAAAATAGTAAGAATAAGGTTTTGACAACTACTAAAAAAAGAGTCAATAGTTCGCCTAAAAAATCGGATACCCCCAATTTAAATGCCACTATAGGAGCAATCAATGTAGAAATTGAGCACTTAAAAAGGTTAATTGGAAGCTCTAAAGAAAATATAAGCTCCAAAGTATTCTCCACGAATAATAGTGTTTCGCTCACAAACAACCAACATTTAACAGCAAAAGAAAGTATTAATACATCCATAATTACCCCAACAGCTAAGACCATCACTAGTCAAATTGAAGCTTGCAAATCCTTATTAACAAATCATAAAAATATCCAAAAGCTAATTGATATTCTAGAAGATTATAAATTAGCCTTGCTCCCTCAAAATAATCATCAAATTGAAACGAAGGAAGTTTTAGTTCCTGCAGAATATAAGCCTGCGGTCCAAAAAGTAAACACAACAGTATTGACTAATTATCAAAAATTATATCAATATAACCAACAAATCATTAGTTATTTAAAATTAGCCCCACCTATAAAAAAAGGAAATCAGTATATCGTACAAATCGGAAAATATCAGAATATTAGAAATGCAGAGCGTTTGGTACAAAAAATTCAAGATAAATATGATTACCCTATAAAAATTCACATTCAAAAAAAAGGAGATCTACCTGTGCAAGTAGTCTATTTAGGAGAATTCAAAACCAAATCAGAAGCTATCGCTGCCAATGAGAATTTAAAATGGATTAATAGAAAAGGAGTAGTTAAACAGTTCTAGAATTATTGTTTTTATTTAGTAAATTTGACCTTTTTGAAAATACATAATCAATAGGTTAAATTATGAACTTTGACGAAGTAGCAAAAAAATGTCGTCTACTAGCTTACAAAGGTAAAGATTATGAAGCCATTATTCAGGCAATTCCTTATAGCACATTTTCTAACAAACAACAAAAGGAACTCCGCTCATTAATCAATGATTTCATAGTACAATATACACTCGCCGAGCAAGTAAAAAGTAAATATACAACACAAATGATGTTAGGTGGCGTCGCTTTATTACTTGGTCTTTTTATTTTACTTTTCACTTATTTTCGACAAGAATCAAATTATAGTATTGGTTTAATCGCTTGTTTGATAGGTCTTTATGTCATCAAAAAAGGCTACGACCAATATAAGCAGCCCATTGATTTTCGGCACATTGCTCCAGAAAAAGATTCTAAATTTCGGATATATTAAATAGCTGCTTAACGCAAGTTATAGATATTGTCAAAATGGGTAGTCCTGTCTTTAGGCCTGAAAAGTCATAATTGATGAATCAACTCTAACCTAAAGATCCTAAAAATCTTTCATTTATTTCCTTCCACTTTAACATTTTTCCGCCTACGCTTTAAAAAAAAACCAATTATTTTGGTATAAGAATTGCAACAATTAATTGAAATATCTTTGCTTAAATACTCTCCTATCTAGATACTCTAATTTCCTCCCCAAAAATTTTTCAAATGTGTTATTTCAAACCATCCCTGTTATCGCTAATTAGCCTCTTTCTATTTACAACAAGTTGTAAAAAAGAACAAACCTCAGTAGGCATCAATTTAGAATTAGACACCCAAATCGACGAATTATTAAATCTTGCATCCAATAATCAAGGTAGGCGCTATTTTACGCTTCCTGAAAGCGATGATTATCTAAAAATTCCAAATGATCCGAATAATCCCATTACAAAAGAAAAAGTCGAATTAGGGAAGTTATTATATCATGAGACAGGCTTAGCCATTAATCCTAAAAATCCGATTAGTAAAAATACCTATTCTTGTGCCTCTTGTCATTTTGCCTCTGCAGGCTTCCAAGCAGGTCGTTTTCAAGGGATCGCAGAAGGCGGAATTGGCTTTGGCATCAATGGGGAAGGAAGGATGAAAGGTAGTCTTTATGAAGGCGATTCTCTAGATGTCCAACCAATTCGTTCTCCCACGACCCTACATGTTGCCTATCAAAAAGTAATGTTGTGGAACGGCCAATTCGGTGCAACGGGTCTCAATGCTAGTACAGGAGATGTTTGGGTCTACGGCACGCCAATAGAAGCCAATTATCTAGGCTATGAAGGAACAGAAACCCAAGCCATCGCAGGATTAAAAGTACATAGGATGGGTGTGGAAGAAAATTTTCTAAGCACTAATGGATATAAACCGCTGTTCAATGCAGCTTTTCCAAATATTCCTGAGGAAGAACGATACAGTACCGAGCAGGCAGGGTTAGCTATTGCCGCTTATGAACGTACGTTATTAGCCAGTCAATCTCCTTTTCAAAAATGGCTAAAAGGAGATAATAATGCAATGTCTCAAACGGAAAAAGAGGGGGCTGTTTTATTTTTCGGTAAAGCAGCTTGTGTCAATTGCCATACCGGTCCTGCTTTAAATAAAATGGAATTTTCAGCTATCGGGATGATGGATTTAGTACAAATGGGTCATGAATCTTTCAAAGTTAGCATGACGGATAAGGAGCGATTAGGTCGAGCAGGTTTTACAGGTAAGGAAGCCGATATGCATAAATTTAAAATTCCACAATTATATAATCTAAAAGATTCTCCTTTTTATGGACATGGTAGCAGTTTATATACTGTCAGAGATGTAGTAGCTTACAAAAATGCAGGTATCAAAGAGAATGCAGCTGTTCCAGATGAAAATTTGGATCCTGAATTTAAGCCGCTTGGTTTAACCTATGCAGAAGTATTATTAATTGCAGAATTCATTGAAAATGGGCTGTATGACGATAACTTAGAACGATATGTACCAGAAAGCGTGTTATCTGGATATTGCTTTCCTTTTAATGACCCATTAGCCAATAATCAAATGGGTTGTAATTAAGTGGTGAGATCTAAATAAGCCATACCTCAATGTTAGAGAAGAGTGAGGTAATTAGGTTGATGAGGAAATGAGGTTTGGAGTATCAACTTATTATACTCATTATCCCTTTTTTATAATAAAATCATGAAAATAAAACAAAAATTTTAAAGGTACCTATAGCATCAGGATTCTCTACCTTACTAAAATGAACATTACCGCCCTTCGCTGCTTCGCAGCTCGGGCGTACAAGGGAGATTGAGAGTAGAATAGAATCAAGGTTAACATATTAATTAAATTAAAAAACATAAGTAATTGATAATCAATAAATTAATTAAAAAACAATAAATAAACTTAATAACTCATTGATTCTAGCAAAGGATTTATTTTAATTTATCAATATTTTTGTGTTAAAAATTTTTTATTTTAAAACTTTTAGTTTAAATTTGTCTTGTAATGATTTTACTTCATTCCTTAAAATAGACAAATATGTATAGAGTAACAAAATTTGATGTACCTACAACTACTCCACTAAAATCTATTGCTTTTTATAATCAAGTTTTTGGTTGGACTTTTCAACCTTCTACCAATCAAAAAAAATGGACTGCATGTGTAGAATCTTCCGAACATCAAGTATTTGGCAATCCTTTTTTACGAAAAGCTAAATCTGCTCAATCTCTGACTAATGCCATAGAGGTTAAGAATGTAGAACATACCCTAACAGATATTAAAAAAGAAGGTGGGGAAATTATTGTTCCAAAATTTCCAGTTCCAGGAATCGGTTGGATGGCTTATTTTAAAGATTTAGAACAAAATATATTCGGTATAATGCAATCAGATAAAGCAGCAGCCTAAAAAAGTGGGTAGCTAGTTTATAAAATTGGATATTTATTTTAACCAAAATTGGTAATTAGCGTTATAATTGGCGTAAAGATTTAAAGACAAATCCATTACCAAAAACCTATTCATGGTAAAAATAATAGAATGTCCAAGAGATGCAATGCAAGGGCTAAAAGAATTTATCCCAACCAAAGTCAAAGCCGACTATATCAATCAATTACTCAAAGTTGGTTTTGACTCAATAGATTTTGGTAGTTTTGTTTCGCCAAAAGCTATTCCTCAAATGAAAGATACAGCGCAGGTATTAGCACAACTCAATTTGGATAAAACTGTTTCAAAATTATCTGCTATTGTTGCCAACAAAAGAGGGGCTGTTGACGCTTGTCAATTTGAAGAAATCACCTATTTAGGGTATCCTTTTTCTATTTCAGAAACTTTCCAAATAAGAAACACCAATGCAACCATTGAAGAATCTCTGAAACGAGTAGGTACTATTCAAGATTTATGTCTTACCCATAATAAACAATTAAATGTTTACATCTCAATGGGCTTTGGCAACCCGTATGGCGATGAATGGAATGTAGACATCGTACAAAAATGGGTCAGTAAATTAGTAGATATGGGCATTCATATATTTTCCTTATCAGATACCATTGGTGTTTCCAATCCTGATAACATTAGTTATTTGTTTACCAATTTAATTCCACTTTTTCCTAATGTGGAATTCGGTGCTCATTTACATACTCCTCCTCATAATTGGAAAGAAAAAGTAGCGGCCGCCTATTTAAGTGGTTGTCGAAGATTTGATGCAGCTATTAAGGGCTTCGGAGGCTGCCCAATGGCGAAGGATGATTTAACGGGTAACATGGCAACCGAAAATCTACTAAGTTTTTTTGATGAAACAAATGTAGCTTTAGATTTAGATCGTTATGCTTTTAATGTAGCTTTTCGTCAGTCAACAGATGTATTTCCTATTCATTGATAATTAGTAATGACTTAGAGTATAAATGTTAAAAGGTACATAGGTACGAAGGGGGCTAAAGAAGAAACCACAAATGATTAAGCTGGCAAAGCCAGTACCATAATTTTCTGTCACATTTATGCAGTAGTTTACTGATTAGGGCGCTGACAAAAAATAACCCACCCATTTGTCCTTTGTATCTTTAAATCTCTGTACCATTACACCAACTAAATAGTTGCGATAATTAATAGAATTACAAGGAAAATCTTAGTATAAATTAAAAATTAGCCTAATAATAATAATAGTATTCCTCACTATCTTTCAATTTTAGATACAATTTTCTGATATTTGCGCCGAATTTGAAGTTTGGAATAAATTAAATCAATTAATGTATCGTCGGAATAGTAAAATTATTATAGCCATCGTTATTGTCATCACGGCAGTACAACTATTTCGTTTTCAGGACATTAAATTCGATTATGACCTGACAAAATTCTTCCCCGTCAACAGTCCAGAGACTGATTTTTTCTTAGATTATAGTGAAAAATATTCTTGGGATGATGATTTTGTCTTGATTGGATTATACAATGAGGAAGGAATTTTTCAACAAGATTTTCTTCAAAAAATAGATAGTCTTAGTAAAGAATTGAGAAAAATGGAGGAAATCACCTCTGTTTATTCTCCTACCACTATCAATATTCTACGAAAAACACCTTTTTCTAGCGGAGTCATCACTAAGCCATATATTACTATTGATAACCCAGAGAAATACGCCTCAGATAGTGCCCGTATTTATCGGCATTATGAGTTAGTAGATCGTTTATTTGCTAGAGATGGTAAATCTGTAGGCATTATTTTGGGACAAAAACCAAAACTAGGCGTAGAAGGTTGTCAAGGATTGGTTGATAAAGTAGATAATTTAATCAATAGCCTAGGTTTTAAAGAAGTACATTATGCTGGTAAATGTTTTAGTCAGACCGCCTATACTTCTTTAGTACAAAGTGAAGTCCTCTTATTTGTAGGGTCTTCCGTGGTGATGATTATTTTCTTTTTATTTCTTAGCTATCGAAAATTATGGAGTATTTGGATGCCGCTGTTGGTTATTATCACAACAGTAGTATGGGCAATGGGTACAATGATTTGGGCAGGAGAATCCATTAATTTTATTTCTAATATCATCCCTACTATTTTAATGATTATAGGGATTTCCAATGTTATCCACCTTTTTACTAAATATCGTCTATTAATTCGGAAAGGAATTGAAAAAATGGAAGCCTTACATACTTCTATCAGAGAGGTGGGTTTTGCCACAATTTTTACTTCTTTAACCACAATTTTAAGTTTTTTAACGCTCACAACTTCTGACGTTGATCCTTTAGTTAAATTAGGCATTTATGCTTCACTAGGCTTAGTATTTGCTTTTATACTGACTTATACCCTGTTCCCTGCGATGCTTATTTTATATAAGCCCGCCTATACTTTAGCCCCTGAGCAATTAAAAGAAGTTTGGCAACCCTTTTTGTATAATATCTTTCTTTGGGTTAAAAAGCATCCAAAAATTATTTTATTTGGTGCTTTTCTTATTACCGTATTGAGTATTTATGGCACTACCCTGCTAAAAATAAATAATCACTTAGTCGAAGATTTAAAAAATATGGATGCGGGAAGGGTCGCAACTGGTTTTTTTGAAGAACGGTTTTCTGGTACTCGACAATATGAATTGGCGCTCAGCTTAAAAGATAGTACAAAAAGCATCTTTGATAGAGAGGTCTTATTAGCAATGGAACAGGTAGAGACATTTATGGAAACCGAATTTGGTAATAATTATTGGTTTAGTCCTGTAAGTGTTATCAAGGCTAGTAATCGAATTAATCATGGAGGCAATGAAGGGTATTATAAGATTCCTAAAACCCAACGAAAAATTAATAAACTAGTCAAAGAGATTAAGAAAAATAGTAAACGAACGGCTAATTTCCCAACTGTTTATACGCCTAACGAACAAAATGCAAGATTATCAGGTAAAATTTCAGATATTGGAAGTTACGAAGCCCGAATTAGAAATGGTCATTTAGATGAATTTATGACTACCCAAAAATTGACCGATATTTTTGATTATAAATATACGGGCTCTGTTCATTTGAATGATTTGAATGGTTATAATGTCGCCTTTAATGTACTCCATGGTCTATTGTTTTGTGTAGCCTTCATCATGATATTAGTAGGCGTTATGTTCCGTTCTGTCAAAATGTCAATTATTGGGATGATTTCTAATGTCTTGCCCCTATTAATTATTGCCGGTATCATGGGTTTTATGAATATTGATATAAAAATCCCAACTGCTATCATCTTTATCCTTTCCTTTGGAATCGCTGTTGACGATTCTATTCACTTTTTAAGTACCCTAAGATTAGAATTAAATAAAGGGAAAAAAGTAGAGGAATCTATTAGAAATACTTTCTTGACCACAGGTAAAGCTATTATTGTCACTTCTCTAATTTTATCTGGTGGCTTTCTCACCTTGGCACTTTCCTCCTTTTCTGGTACTTTTTACATCGGTTTTTTTACTAGTCTTTGTCTAATTTTTGCGGTTACCGCTGATTTGATATTATTGCCTGCACTAATTTTGTTGTTTTATAAAAAATAAGGTAACAAAGTGCTTAGAGTAGGTCTTAAGCACTCCCTCCTCTACTCTCTAGTATAAAAACAACATATTAAATAAAATTATCTCCTTAGCCATCGTAAATACCCATCCTTTTATTAGGTTTTTCACCAAATAAGGTAGTAAATTTGCCTTTCCTATAAAAATACTTACCAGATTAATAGAGTTGCAAGTTACCAATTACGGAATTTCCGTAGGTTAATAACCTCCAACTCGTAATTCGTTTTTTAAAAATTTAAATCTACTCAAAAGTGGCAGGTAAAACGTTATTCGACAAGATTTGGGATTCCCACGTAGTACAAGAAATCCCTGATGGCCCATCGGTTTTATATATTGACCGACATTTAATACATGAAGTGACTAGTCCGCAGGCTTTTAATGGGCTTGGTAGAAGAGGACTGAGCGTTATGCGTCCGCAGCAAACGGTTGCTACGCCTGACCATAATGTACCAACTATTAATCAAGACAAGCCCATTGAAGATGAGTTATCTCGTTTTCAAGTGGATACATTAACCGAAAATTGTAATAAGTATGGCATTGACCTTTATGGTTTAAATACGGATTATCAAGGTGTGGTTCATGTAATGGGACCACAACTAGGAGTGACCCAACCAGGAATGACCATTGTTTGTGGTGATAGTCATACGTCTACGCATGGGGCATTTGGTTGTATCGCTTTTGGAATTGGTACAAGTGAAGTAGAAATGGTGTTGGCAACCCAATGCATTATGCAGCCAAAACCCAAGAAAATGCGGATTAATGTCAATGGGCAGCTAAAGCCAAACGTTTCTCCTAAAGATGTAATTTTATATATCATTTCAAAAATGACCGCAGCTGGTGGGACGGGTTATTTTGTGGAATATGCTGGTAATGTATTCCGTGAAATGTCTATGGAAGGTCGGATGACTGTTTGCAATATGAGCATTGAAATGGGTGCTAGAGGGGGATTAATTTCTCCTGACTTAAAGACCTTTGAATTTGTAAAAGGGAAAAAATATTCGCCTAAAGGAGCAGATTATGATAAGGCCATAGGAAAATGGGCAACTTTATACACAGATGAAGATGCCGTATTTGATCGAGAAGAAAATTTTGACGCAGCCGATATTGAACCAATGATTACCTTTGGTACGAATCCAGGAATGGGTGTGAAAATCACGGGTAAAATTCCTGAATTGAGCAGCATTTCAGGTACTGAACAACCTTCTTTCCAAAAATCTATGAAATATATGGGTTTCCAAGCAGGAGATACTATGATTGGCAAACAAGTCGATTATGTCTTCATTGGAAGTTGCACCAATGGTCGAATTGAAGATTTAAGAGTAGTAGCAGATTACGTAAAAGGCAAACAAAAAGCCGATAATGTAACCGCTTGGATCGTTCCAGGGTCCAAAGAAGTAGAAAGACAAGCCATTGCAGAAGGAATAGTAGAAATATTGGAAGCCGCTGGTTTCAAAATGCGTCAACCAGGTTGTTCTGCTTGTTTAGCCATGAATGATGATAAAATTCCTGCTGGTAAATATGCAGTTTCCACTTCTAATAGAAATTTTGAAGGTCGTCAAGGTCCCGGAGCTAGAACGATGTTGGCGAGTCCATTGACTGCCGCAGCGGTTGCGGTTGCAGGAAAAGTAGTTGATCCACGGAAAGTGATGGCAACTGCTTAAATAGTGATGAATTATAAGTGATGAGTTGTGAATTTGGCACATCACTTATAACTCATAATTTATCATTAATAACTCATAATTAAACATAAATGCCAGTAGCAAAATTTGAACAATTAACTTCAACAGCGGTGCCTTTGCCGATTGAAAATGTGGATACCGATCAAATCATTCCAGCAAGGTTCTTAAAAGCAACCACTAGGGAAGGGTTTGGGGATAATCTATTTAGAGATTGGAGATATGACAAAAATGATCAGCCTATTGCTGACTTTGTTTTGAACAACCCAATATATAGTGGAGAAATTTTAGTGGGTGGTAAAAATTTCGGTTGTGGGTCCAGTAGAGAACATGCTGCTTGGGCAGTTGGTGGTGCAGGATTCAAAGTAGTGGTTTCTAGTTTCTTTGCTGATATTTTTAAAGGAAATTCGCTAAACAATGGAATTTTGCCCATTACGGTAAGCGATGAGTTCTTAGCAAGTATCTTTTCAGAAATAGAAAGCAACCCTAAGGCTGAATTTAAAGTAGACTTAGAAAACCAAACATTTACCATTGCTTCAAGTGGAGATAGTACTTCTTTTGATATTAATGGGTATAAAAAAGAGTGTTTGTTAAATGGATATGATGATATTGATTATCTATTGAATATTAAAGATAAGATTCAAGCTTTTGAATTAGCAAGATAACGAGTGAATGAGGTAATGAGTAAATGAGATAAGGAATTACTTTCTCAACTCATTACCTTATAACCTCATTTCCTCATAAACTTCCTTCATGAAAATTACAATTTTAGATACGACCCTTCGCGACGGAGAGCAAACTTCAGGTGTTTCTTTTACGGCTAGTGAGAAATTGCACATCGCCAAATTGTTACTAGAAGAACTGAAAGTAGATAGGATTGAAATAGCTTCAGCAGGTGTATCTGAAGGGGAAAAAGATGGAGCTAAAAGGATTTTGGATTGGGCAGACGAAAATGGCTTCCAAAATAAAGTAGAAATCTTAGGATTCGTTGATAAAACTCGTTCTTTAGATTGGATTGAGGCAGTAGGTGGAAAAGTTATTAATTTACTATGTAAGGGGTCTGCTAAGCATTGTGAAAAGCAATTGCGAAAAACTCCTGAACAACACGTTACAGACATCAAGGAAGTAATTGGACATGCTAAAGAAAAAGGGATTACCGTAAATGTTTATTTAGAAGATTGGTCAAATGGCATGCGGACGTCTCCGGAGTATGTTTTTCAAATTATTGAAAGTTTAAAAAATGAAGGCATCAATCGCTTTATGCTGCCTGACACTTTAGGTATTCTAAACCCTGAACAAAGTTACCTTTTCTCTCGAGAAATGATCCAACGGTTTCCTCGTTTACATTTTGACTTCCACGCACATAACGATTATGATTTAGCTACAGCTAATGTCTATTCTGCTATTCAAGCAGGTATGGATTGTATCCATTGTACCATGAATGGTTTAGGCGAACGAGCAGGAAATGTACCTTTATCAAGTGTCGTAGGTGTGGTAAATGATCATTTAAAAGAACACTCCATTAATATTGATGAAAGTAAATTGTTTTCGGTTAGTAAAATCGTAGAATCTTTTTCAGGGATTCGCATTCCCGGTAACAAACCAATTATTGGCGGATTTGTTTTTACGCAAACTAGTGGCATTCATGCCGACGGAGATAATAAAGACAATTTATATCATAATGAATTAAAGCCTCAGCGTTTTAATCGAAAACATGAATACGCATTAGGAAAATTGGCAGGAAAAGCTAGTATCAAAAAGAACCTAGAAGAATTGGGAATAGAATTAGATATTGATTCTATGAAAAAGGTAACCAAACGAATCAATGAATTAGGAGATAGAAAACAAATGGTTACCAAAGAAGACCTTCCTTATATTATTTCAGATGTACTGAAAAGTGAACAGATAGAGCAAAAAATAAAGATTAAGAATTATGCCTTATCGGTCGCAGCAGGACTCCAATCCGTTGCTACATTGAGTATAGAAATTGGCAAAAAAACGTATGAAGAGACGGCTTCGGGTGATGGGCAATATGATGCCTTCATGAATGCCTTATATCGTATTTACGATAAATTGAATAAACCCTACCCTACCCTTGTTGATTATAATGTTACTATTCCTCCTGGTGGCCGAACAGACGCCCTTTGCCATACAACGATCACTTGGAAACTAGGAGATAAACAGTTCAAAACCAATGGTTTGGATAGTGACCAAGCAATAGCGGCAATTAAGGCAACGATTAAGATGCTAAATATTATTGAACTTGAATTGGCAGTAGCTTCAGTAAAAAGTGGGCAAAATGGCAAAGTTGAAGTATAGAATAAGAAATAACTTGAACAAGTGGCAACTAATTTCCCAACGGATTTAATCCTCAACGAAAAATGGAGTACATAAATGCACTCCATTATTTTTTCTACTTTAAAATATAGCTGTAAGAAAAGATTCCAAATAAGTCAGTAGAGAGACTAATTGAACCCATAAGACGTGTTTACAAATTCAAGATTCACCGTAGTATATAGTTAATATAATCTTTATTGCATATTATCATCTGTGCTGGCTTCAGCCTTTAACTCTCTTTCTAATTCTTCCATCATCACAAAATCAATAGATTCTTGAAGCGTAGGAATGATTTCTAAAACAGAATCTAATCTAGAAATTTCAATTAATTTTTTGACAGAAGGATGATCTATCCCAGTAATTACAAAAGAACCAAAACCTTTCCAAAGGCGATTGGCTGTCAAAATAGCGCTCAATCCAGAAGAATCAATAAATTTAACATTTGAGACATCTAAAATAAAGTTACTAATTCCTTCATTTCGAGCAATAATAAATTCTGACTTTAGCAAAGGTGCCATAATTGAATTTAAGTTTTCCTCGAGCAACGAAAAAACAGTATATTGTTCATTTTTATCTATACTAAATTTCATAATAAGTTAGTTTTGTAAGCTAGTGTTTCAATACAGTCGGTGTACTGATTTCGGTTATTAAAATTGCAAAACACAATATAAGTAATATTAGTTAAAATACTAAAATATAATACAAATGTAGTTAATAAGAGATAGATAAAAAATTTTTCTTCTATAAGATTATGCCGTCTATTTGTCATGAAAATCTATTCAAACCTGCCAAATTGTACTAAAAAAAGGCATATATTACAAATGGCACTATTTTTTCCCTTAGAAAGAATAAGATTCTATAAAAAAATACGCTTTTTTTAAGTAACCATTTTAGTATTATCTACTATACTATTTATCTATTAAGATAAGTAAAAAATCAAAAAGTCACATTCCTTAAAAAAAAGTTTTGTTTTTATCTAGTATATTTAGGTAAAAACACTTGATAAATTGGAGAAAAACAAACAAATACCTAAGAGGTGCAAAGCCTATTTTTATTTCGGGGCTTTAAGTCTCACTCCGATTTTATAGGAATTCGACAAAGGGGTATAGCGTCCCAAAGTAGAACTAATAATAAAATTATATTAAACTAATTATCCTGTGCATTGTTTTGTACAAAAAGATTGTTTAATATTGTTTCGAATTCTTTATATTTTTGATTTGAAAAAAGCGGGTTATTGAACCTCAATTTCCTATACCCTCAATTTTTATAAACAGATATACCGAACCTAATCATGAACAGAAAGTTTTCTCCAAAAGTTAAAAAGGTCATAGCCAATAGCCGCAAGGAAGCCCTTCGGTTAGGACATGATTATATCGGCACCGAGCATCTATTGCTAGGTATAGTTAGAGAGGGAAAAAGTCTAGCAGTAAAAGTATTTGATTCACTAGAGGTTAATTCGGATGAATTAATTCAAGTGATTGAAGATTCTATTGAAAGGAGACCTTCTTTAAATGCTTCTTTAACCATAGAAAATGTTCCGTTAAATAAAGATGCGGAAAGAGTTTTAAAAGTTACTTTTTTAGAGGCTAAAAGACTAAAAACAGAAGAGATAAGTACAGAACATTTAGTTTTATCAATTTTAAAACATAGTGATAACCCAGCTTCTCAAGTCTTAGAACAATTCGAGGTAGATTATGACACTTTCAAATCTGAATTGGAATATGTAAGACATGAAGAAGACTTAGTAGATACTGATTTTATGAGCCAAGGTCCTCAAGATTCTGATGATAATTTCGATGAAGAACAAAGTGGTGATTTAGGTGCTGGTGGCAGAGGTGGTAATTACCAAAGAAAAGGAGCAACCAAATCTCGGACACCCGTTTTAGACAATTTTGGTAGAGACATTACCAAATTAGCTGAAGAAGGTAAATTAGACCCAATTATTGGTCGAGAAACGGAGATTGAAAGGGTTAGCCAGATATTAAGCAGAAGAAAGAAAAATAATCCAATTTTAATTGGTGAGCCAGGCGTTGGAAAAACAGCTATCGTAGAAGGCTTAGCTAGAAGAATCATTCAGCGAAAAGTATCTCGCACGCTTTTTGACAAACGAATTGTCATGTTGGATTTAGCTGCATTGGTAGCTGGAACAAAATACCGTGGTCAATTCGAGGAGCGAATGAAAGCCATTATGAATGAATTGGAAAAATCGAGAGATGTGATTCTTTTCATTGATGAAATTCATACAATTGTTGGCGCAGGTGGAGCGACAGGTTCACTAGATGCCTCTAATATATTTAAGCCTGCTTTAGCAAGAGGAGAGTTACAATGTATTGGCGCTTCTACTTTGGATGAATATCGTCAGCATATCGAAAAAGATGGTGCTTTAGATAGAAGATTCCAAAAGGTATTGGTTGAACCACCAAGCCCAGAAGAAGCGGTGCATATTCTACAAAATATCAAACCGAAATACGAAGAATTTCATAATGTAGTTTATTCGGATAAAGCAATTGAAAACTGTGTAAGTTTAAGTACCCGCTATATTAGCGATCGTTTTTTACCAGATAAGGCAATAGATGTTTTAGATGAAGTAGGTGCAAGAGTACATTTAAAAAATATTCATGTACCAAAGCACATTGAGGAGTATGAAAAAGATATTGAAAAAATCAAGGAAGATAAAAATCAAGCAGTCAAAGATCAACAGTACGAAAGAGCTGCAGATTTGCGGGATGATGAATCTAAATTGATTCGACAATTAGAAATTGCTAAAATTGATTGGGAAGAAGAGTCTAAATCTAAAAAATATCCAGTAACAGAAGAAGATATTGCAGAAGTAGTATCTATGATGACAGGAATCCCAGTAAAGAAAGTCGCTCAAAACGAGAGTAAAAAACTCGTTAAAATGGGAGAAGACATCAAGCAGATGGTAATTGGACAAGACGAAGCGATTCTAAAAATCAGTAAGGCTATTCAAAGAAATAGAGTTGGGTTAAAAGATCCATCTAAGCCAATTGGTTCTTTTATTTTCTTAGGCCCCACCGGTGTTGGTAAAACAGAATTAGCCAAAGCTTTAGCACGATACATATTTGACTCCGATGATTCTTTAATTAGAATTGATATGAGTGAATATATGGAAAAATTCTCTATTAGTCGATTAGTTGGAGCGCCTCCAGGATATGTTGGATATGAAGAAGGTGGCCAATTGACAGAGAAAGTTAGAAGAAAGCCTTACTCAGTAATACTTTTAGATGAAATTGAAAAAGCACACCCAGATGTCTTCAATATTTTATTACAAGTATTAGATGATGGTCAATTAACGGATGGTTTGGGTAGAAAAGTAGATTTCAAGAATACCTTAATCATTATGACTTCCAATATTGGCGCTCGTCAATTGAAGGATTTTGGTCAAGGTGTTGGTTTCCAAACCAATGCTAGAGCAAATCAAGCAGACGAACATGCTAAAGGTGTGATTGAAAGTGCCTTAAAACGTACTTTCTCTCCTGAGTTCTTAAATAGAATTGATGACGTGGTAGTTTTCAATAGCTTAGATCAAGAAGATATTTTCAAAATCATTGAGATTGCATTGAAGGATGTAACGAAGCGATTAAAAGGTATGGAATATGCCCTAACCTTATCTGATGAGGCAAAGAAATTTGTCGCCGAAAAAGGGTTTGACCCTCAGTTTGGTGCTAGACCATTACACCGTGCTATTCAAAAATATCTAGAAGATCCTTTAGCAGAGTTTATTCTAAATGAAAATCCAACAGAAGGTAGTACCTTAATGGCTGAACTAACAGCAGAAGGAGATAATATCACAATTACTTTAGCTGAAAAAGTGAAGAATGCACAAAAGAAGTAATCCATTGAAAAAACAGCAGCTAAAATTAAATCCATTTTTTTTTGGACGAAAGTCCAATCAATTAGGACAAATAATTTATTAAAAACACAAATAAGGGTTGAATCAGTCAATTAAAATACTGGTTCAACCCTTTTATATTTGGTAAAAACTAGAATTCTAGTATTTTTACCACAAATTATCTTAAAAAAGGAACTTTTTACTATTTCAGACGATTTAATTAAGTAGGATAGTAATCAAAATTCTATTCATTTATTCATTAAATATTAAAACTATTGGCAAGAAGACATCATCGTAGAAATCACAATCAAAAAGAAGAAATCAGATTTAGAATCAATGATTTCATTAAAGTACCCCAAATCCGATTAGTAGGAGATAATATGGAAGCAGTTAGTGAAATTGCGGGTAAACAAGTAGAGGCGAACGTATATAATACTAGAGAAGTAAAGAGTTGGGCAAGGAAAATGGATCTAGATTTAGTAGAAATCTCCCCAAAAGCAGTCCCACCTGTTTGTAAAATAATTGACTATAAAAAGTTCCTTTACGACAGAAAGAAAAAGCAAAAAGAAATAAAGGCAAAAGCTGTAAAAACAGTCGTCAAAGAAATTCGCTTTGGACCAAATACGGATGATCATGATTTTGAGTTTAAGACCAAACATGCGAAGGGCTTCTTAGAAGAAGGCGCAAAAGTAAAAGCTTATGTTCAGTTCAAAGGACGAACCATTGTTTTCAAAGAACGTGGAGAGCTTTTATTGCTTAAATTCTTAAAAGAATTAGAGGAGTATGGTGCAGCAGAAGCTTTGCCAAGAATGGAAGGCCGTAGAATGTCTGTAATGGTGCAACCTAAGAAGAAAAAGAAGAAATAAATTTAGTTATTAATTATAAGTGATGAGTTATGAGTGTTTTCCATTCATAACTCATTTCTACATATCTTCTTTATTATACATTGTAAATATTTTTTTATATATTTTCTACAAAAGGTCACTTTTAAACCTCCTCCACTTCTAACTCACAATTAATAACTCATAACTCGAATTTAACCTTTCAACTTTAAATAAAAGTTCCTATCTTTGCGCACCCATTGAAAAATGGGTGGCGACTGCCACTATTTTATGAATTTATTGGTTAATTAATCAGCTAAAAAGTTTTGCATAAGCTTAACTTTTCATTTGTATTAAAGAACCACAAAAAACATTGAAATGCCGAAGATGAAGACCCATTCTAGTGCAAAGAAGCGATTCAAGCGCACCGGATCAGGTAAAATTAAGCGGTTTCAAGCTAATACGTCTCACAGAAAGAGACAGAAGAGCCGAAAAGCTAAGCTTAGAGTAAGAGGTGCTGCTTTAGTACATGCCTCCGATCAAACAAGAGTAGAAAAGCTACTTTGTTTAAGAGGGTAATTGAAATTGTCTCTGTTTAATTGTCGGATTGCTAATAGCGATCTAATAATTGACAATAAAGCAATTACCTCAACTATTTTTAACTCAATACAGGTCCGAAGTGTTTTCCAATGAAAACCCCTGTTTTGCAAAAAAATTAACACCATGCCACGTTCAGTGAACCATGTTGCGTCCAGAAAAAGGCGCAAGAAGATTTTAAAAATGGCGAAAGGTTACTTTGGTGCAAGATCCAAAGTTTACACAGTCGCTAAAAATGCTGTCGAAAAAGGGTTAACGTATGCCTTTAGAGACCGTAGAAACAAAAAAAGAGCTTTTAGAAGATTGTGGATAGCTCGTATTAACGCAGCTGCTAGAATGCACGGAATGTCTTATTCTGTATTCATGCACAAATTATCTTCTAAAGATATTCAATTAAATAGAAAAGTGCTTGCAGATATGGCGATGAATGAGCCTGATACTTTCAAAGCGATTGTAGATGGTGTGAAGTAAGTCGTTTGGTTTATAGCATAAAAAAGGGAACTTAGTCATACTGAGTTCCCTTTTTTTATTACTGATTACTAGCAACCTTATACAATTACCTCCAACACTTTTTCTATCAACCGATTGACCGTCTTCTTAGGCGTTTCACTAAATTCCCCACTTCCTCGGTTGGCCAAAAGCGCATTAAAGGAAATCGCTTGATGCCCCAATAAATTTGCCATTCCATAAATTCCTGCCGTTTCCATTTCAAAGTTGGTAATTTGCCAATTGTAGGTCTTTTCTGTATGGAGATACTGGAAATGCTCCTGGTTAAATCTTACAAAATAATCTAATAAATTAGTTTCTTTATTTCTGGCTCTTAATTGCCGACCTTGTGGACCATAAAATCCCGGACAAGTTAAAGTAATTCCTTTTAAAAAATCTTTCCCTAAAGTGTTAATTAAAGTTTCATTTGCGCTAAAAACATAAGGCACTTTATTGGTTTTTGAGTCACTATTTTTTAAAAACTGACGGAGTGATTGTTTTAAATTTTTCTCTTTAGCATTATTTTTTAGATGATAATAACTCAATAAATTATCCAATCCAACGGCAAACTCAGAAACTAAAAAAGTGTTGAGAGGTATTTCTTTTTTTAAACAACCAGAAGTACCAATTCTAATAAACTGTAAGGAAGTCAGCTTGTCTTTAATTTCTTTGTTTTTTAAATCAATATTAAATAAGGCATCCAGTTCGTTAATGACAATATCAATATTGCCTGTGCCGATTCCCGTGGAAATAACCGTTAATCTCTTATTGCCTATCCAACCAGTATGTGTAACAAATTCTCGTTTATGAACTTTACAATCTAATCTATCAAAATGCTTGGAAACACTAGCTACTCTTTCGGGATCACCTACTGTAATAATCGTTTCGGCTACTTGCTCTGGCAATAAATTTAAGTGATAGATGCTTCCATTAGGGTTTAAGATTAATTCGGAATCTAATAATTTGGACATATAAAAATTTTCAATCACCTTTGGCGGCAATGAGTCTTGAAATTAAAGCTTATTTGTAACTATTCAGAATCGAGAACAGAGAGTAGAGAAAAGAGATTAAATCTAGAATAACTGCAAATTATTGAAGCTAA
>CAZXYA010000093.1:0-21180 GCA_964644655.1 uncultured Saprospiraceae bacterium
CCTATGTTAATATATATCGCACCTTTGGTGCTAGTGCGTAACATCAGTTAATAATACATCTAAAATCCGTTGGGTAGCTAATCCGTTGGGCGTTTTTTTGTTTAACGGATTAGCTTCCCACAGTTTACTCCGATTTTATCGGAGTAAACTGTGGGAATCAAATCAGTTGGGTAGAAAATTCCCCAACGGATTTATTTTCCCAACGGATTATATCAGTTTCTTATCTGAGGCTCTAAAAACACACAAAACACTTATTATCAATAAATTATAATTTATATAATATTCTTATAATAAAACAAAAATTAAGTTTTTTGCTTGGATTTTTTAGGATAAAGTTTTATAATTGTAATAGCTGAAAGATAGGAAAGTTGAAATTAATCAAAAAGGTCAAAAAATAAATATAATAATTTGTTTAAATATAACGTTTTTCTTCTCCATAAAGCATTTAATTATCCTTCATCTAATTAATAATACAACCGTCGATCATTAAGAAGCGTCTTATAGGCGTGGATTTAATATACCTTTTATGTTCATGGGATTATAATTTGTTGTTTGAGTCGTCCATACGGACGACTTTTTTTATGCTTAGTAGTAAGATAAAAATAAATTCAGATTCTCTTGAGTCAAAGAATTAAGATAAGTCACTTAAAGTGAACCGTTTAGTTATCTTAATTACTTTGACAGAATCTGAATTTATTTTTATCGCGTTCCTTATTATTCTATAACTACTAAAGACTCTGTTAGCACTTCTGTATCCGTTTTCAAAACTATATAATACATACCTGCTGCTAATCGCTGAGCTGGAAACTCTTTAGTATATGCTCCTTCTACAAAGTCATTATTATTCGCCAAACAAATTACCTTCCGACCATCTGTAGCGTAAATACATAAAGAAGCGGTCGTTTGATAAGGTAAATTAAAAGAAATAGCTGTCCAACTATTAGTAGGGTTAGGCCAGACCTTAAGATTGGTTACGCCTAAATCATCAAAAGTTGTTAGGGTAGCTACCGAAAGATTGCTTTCTTCTTTCAAGGCAGGGTCACTTTCCCCTACTCTACTTAAATCCAACGCCGTAGTCTCTTCCTCTTTGGCAGCAAAAACAGCTTCACAATCACCAATAGCTGCTAAAAAGGAACTCCCTGCTACTGCATGAAATCCATCTAGTAAGGTTACGGAATTACCAGCAATCATTTTTATATCACTTCCTGTATTCACCATGCCTCTAGATTGAATATTCTTCGTAGCACGATATTCATTTGTTGAAAGGACTATATTTTCTTGCATCAAATCTATCGTTCCACAAGGAGAAAAGCCTTCTCCTTCTCCGATACAATTACAATTTGCATCATATAAATCATTCACAGAATTAGGATCTCCGTCATCACAACTTTGTCCCATTAACAAACACTCCGTCGCTTGGAAGGTAATTTTACTAAAGCCACTACAAACGCCATTACCTGTCCAATTATTCAAGGCAGTTATTAAAATATACCTGGCAGATATACCATTAAAATTTGGGCCTATGAAACCTTCATATCCTATTGCTCCTGTAGCTTGCGTCCATTGCATCATATCTCCTAGTTGGGTCCAATTGGTACCGTCTAAAGAATAATCAATGACTACATCTTTAAAACCATTGCCTGTTGCTCCTGCTACATTATAATTCCAAATATGACTTTCTGTCAATAAATATGTTTTTCCTAAATCATATTGTATCCAATGATTTGTTCCTCTGCCTGAAGTTGGATGCGCTTGGGGCGTACAAGATTCCCAAGCATTAACCGCCGTATTATCCGTTTTGTCCGATACTCCACAAACCTCTGTTGGCGTATAATCAAGTGCTGGCGTTTCATCGCAATCTCGACAAGGCGTCCCGACACAATTACAATCTGCATCATATTGGTCATTATTGGTAAAATTATTATTATCATCACAAGGGGTGCCTTCTGGAATACATGCCATTTCACAACCATAGCCATAAATGTATGCCTTATCAATATATCTCCAGAGGGTATCTTGTGTAAAAGGAGTTCGCCAGTAGGCACTAAAACGGTCCCCTCCTCCACCTTCTCTGTGATGCATTTCAAAATAATAAAAATTATCTTTATTCAATGTTACGGCTGCTTGTATTTGTTCGGTATAGCGATAATGTTCATGCTCGTTGGAAAAATTAGAAAAGGATAATTCGACTAAATTATCGGGAGTATCATCGGTACTTAAAGCAAAAGAAGCTCGATCATCACAGGTGACATTAAATTGGTAGGCTCCTGTTACGGGTACTTTTAAAAATCCAGCAATTTTTGTCCCAAAATAATCTCTGTCCGTTTCAGTTATAGGTCCCTGTAATAGGTCTAATATCTCAGCTGTATCTGGCATAAGCGGATACTTTTCTGCTGCCAAAAAATTACTCATACTACTACTGATGTCTAAGTCTAGATAATATAAGGCTTTAATTGCTCCTTGTGAGCCGACACAAGCAGATAAACTAGTTGGGGTACCAACACAATTACAAAAGCCATCTTGTAAATCATTTATAGTATTCGCATTGCCATCGTCGCAAGCCGTTCCATTGGGTGGACAATTAGCAAGATCCGTATAATCATATAAATTGGTACTTGGAATATCTTCCCAGGTCGTGGTATTCGTAGGTGTTTTCCACAAAACTTCAAAATGATCTCCTCCGCTATGTTCTTTGTGCCACAGCTCGAAATAATAATAATTACCCGTCGTCAAGGAAATATTGGCTGAGGTTTGATTGGTTTCTATGGCTTTGGCAAATTCTTTTCGATAAGTCCAGGTATCTATGGAAGATCGAAGCATCAAATTGGCTTTGGTGTCATCGGTGCTTAGAAAAAATTTAACTTCATCATCACCTGTCAAATTAAATTGATAGTTTCCTGTTGCTGGTACCGTCAAATAACCTCTAACCAGCGAACCATAAGTCGAGCCATACTGAACACTTTCATAGAAATTCCCTTCTACTTCTACTTGGGAAACCGAACCATTTGATTTAAGCCCTGTAATAATTTCATGCGCACTTGGATGATTCGGGAAGGCTTGTAAATGCGTTAAATCATCTAATTCATCGTCTGATACATTTTCCCATAACAGCCATTTAAGTTGACCTTGTTTGCCCAAGGAAGCTGGTTGTGCAAATAGATTATTGGTTATAAACAAAAAGAAAAAAACGATGAAAGGGAATTTATATAAAGCTCGGTGCATATTGACAAATTATTGGAAACAATGAAAAATTGTTTGATTGTTTTATAGTCCAGTAATAATTTCATGGTAAAAAATAGTTAACAATTATGGTCAATGCTGGGCGACACTTTGAAAGTGTCGCCCACCATTGACCATCTAATTGTTGATATACTATATTGTTATTATAACATGCTGAAAAACAACAAGAAAGCAATCAATGATAGACTTTATTCTGAAAGGTTTAGTACTTCCAGAACTTAGAGTTCTGGAAGCACTCTTCACAAGATTTTTTCAGAGTAAACCCTAATATTTTCTCCATTTATAATAAAAAACCTAAGGGGTTCTGGTCAAACCGTTTAAAATTTGGCAAGACATAATCATTTAAATCGGTGTCTGACACGCCAAACCATTTTGCCATTTCTGCAAATACTTGATCAGAAGCAGTTGTCGGTAATAAATTACCTCTTTGAGAAACCATTAAATCATTTGCCAAATCTAAATCTGGATATTGACCATAAACTTGTCCTCCTTTTACTGCACCTCCTGCCACCATCATATTCCCTCCCCAAGCATGGTCGGAGCCATTGCCATTAGAAGTTAAAGTCCGAGCAAAATCTGAAACAGTAAATAAAGTTACTTGATCTCTCAATCCAGGATCTGCTTCGTCTAAGGCACGATAAAACTGATCAATAGCATTGCTCACAATACCGAGCATAGCTGTTTGATTATTTAGTACTTCATCATGGTGATCCCAACCGCCAAAAGTCGTAAAGAAAATCTGTCGTCTTTGGTCCAATGCCTGAGCAGAAGAAATCACCCTTGCCATCATCCGCAAATTTTGAGAAAGGTGATGGTCATCATCTTCAAAAATGGTTGGGAAAGTGCCTATTTGGTTCATTGCTGCTTCAAATATTTTTTGAGAAGCAATGGTTTTGGTTGTTAAATTAGCAAAGGTTTCCTTGAAAACATTTCCATAAATATCCCCCATTAAACTATCTACGGCATTGTTTCGGAGGCGATTTAATATACCCGCATCGCTTGTTCCTAATTGTTCTATCCCCGTAGCACCGTTGCCTCGGTTGCTAATAGAATATTCTAAGACATTTTGCCCCGATTGAAAAACATTGCGACCAGATAGGGAAATATTCATCGAAATCCCATTACTACTATTCGTATCATTTAATAAATCTGCCATTCTTCCACCCCAACCAATGGCTTGTCTTTGGTCAGGAATAGACGTTTGCCATTGCTCAATTTGGTCGGAATGAGAGAATAGTCCTAAAGGTTTTTTCTTTGCAGTAGATCGGTATTCGGTGACATTGGCTATTGGCTCCACTAATGTTCCTGCATTGGCTATAAACGCTAAATTTCCTGCTTCGTACATGTTTGCTACTTGTGCCATAGAAGGATGGATACCTAGGCTATAACCACTATTCGTGCCTGATAAACCAATAATTTCGTCTTTAGGAATCGCTAGATTTGATCTAGTAACCGAATAAGCAGCATGTTCGGCATCTCCTTTAGGCATCAACATATTAAAAGAGTCATTGCCACCTGCCAATAAAATACAAACCAATGCTTTATAATCTTCTGGTGGCGTTGCTGAAGCAACGGATAGTCGATTCGTCGCCATTAGATTGTATAGCGTGTTCATCGAAGTAATAGAACCGATAGCCGCACAACTTGCTTGGCCTAGAAAATTTCTTCTGTTTAGTTTATGATGCATAATTAGTTTTTGAGAATTGGTTGCTGGTTGCTAGTTGCTGGTTTGGTTACCTAAAAATTAGGTAATCGGGGGACATCATGGTTAGAAAAATAGCCGTTCGTCCTCGAAGATTCGCTCGGTTATCAGGAATATCCCTAACTGCTTTTAGAATTAAACTTTTCGTTTTATCGGTCATTTGTCCATGAGTTAAAATTAAGTCCAAACGCTCGATTAATTCCTCTATCTTTCCTTCTTCCCCCAACTGAATTTCATGAGCTAAATTTAGATTAACATCTTTATCAAGGCTAAATTGTTCGCCACTATAAATGGTCGAATATTGCATCACATCGTAATCTTTCATCACCCAATCATGTAATTCATTACCATATCCCATGATAGAAACAGAATTCGTGATCTGAAACTCTGGGGCGACCAATCCATTTTCTTCTACACTTCCAATGGGTTGATAATTGGATTGAAAAAAGTTAAAAACAGAAGGAGAAGCTAAGGGTCTTTGGAAGGTCAAATTATAAAAGTCATTCATAGAATTCCGATAAGTCCCTTCCACACTTGCAGCATTAAAAGCACGAGAAACGTGGGTGTAGCGTACCATTGGTTCTCTTAGCATACCGCCAAAAGCATCATCTGCATTGGGGCAATCTCTAGCTTCTGAGTCCATTAAAATAGCCGTAATAAAAGCTTTCATATCGCCTCGAACTCCTTGCCCGTTATCATTAAAAGCCGCAGTTACTCTAGCTACATACTCAGGAGACGGATTCGATTTGACCAGTCTTTGAATTAATAATTTGCCAATAAAAGGGCCTACATTAGGATGATTAAATAAATTGTCTAAAGCATCTTTGACATCCGCTAATCCATCAACAGGATTTCTATCGGGAACAACCATTCCATTGAGTAGCGTTTTAGTACCTGATTCATGCCAAAAATTAAACATCTGCATAGGTACGGTATAACTTTCCTCTCTAGTCGGATTTCGACCAAAAAGAAAATTATCCCCCCAAGTCATACCTGTGAAAATCTTGGCAAATTCTTGGATGTCTTCATTATCATAAGTTGGAATAAAGTTATTATCGCCATCTAATTTTCGAGTACCATCTGCGTTTAGTTCATAAAGTCCTATGGTAAATAATTGCATGACCTCTCTGCCATAGTTTTCATCAGGAAACCGATTAGTAGTAGGGTCAGACTTTGGATTATTCATGTGAGTAAGATAAACCCCCATCGCAGGATGAAAGGTCACCTCTTCCAATAAGTCTCTAAAATTCCCGAAAGAATTTTTCATCAACATATCATAATAATTCGCCAAGGATAAGGGAACATCATCTAATTGAGGTAATTCAGAAATCACAAAAATCTCACTTAAAGCTAATGCGACCCGACTTCGTAATAAATCTTGGGTACTCATCACATATTGCCACCAACCAAAATGCCAATATCTCAATATTGGATCAATTCGGGTGACATCTCCTCCGTTTGTCAAGACAGAATCGGCCGCCCAACGAGTTAGGTCTTTCACATATCCTTCTAGTGTAAATGCTGGTTGCATGGCAAATTGTTCTTCTAGCCATTTTTGCTCCCCTTTTTCAGCAGTCGCAACAATCGTTTCATAATTTGCCCCTAAGGTGGCTTGTCCTAAAAATCTAGAAGAAGCCGTTAAGTTGGGTAGAAAACCATTTTCTTGAACGGTACTATTGGCATCACTAGCATTTGAGGAACTACTACTAGTTACGACTACATCATTAAATTTGCCAGCCCCTATGGTTATTAATCCATCCTGCCCGAAAAGGCAACAAGAAAAGAACAGCAGGCAATTGAGCAAAACAGTAAATCTATATTGCATAAGCAATCATTGTAGGTTTAAAATGAATACATGAAAAAATGCTTAACTCTTCTAATCATAAAGTCGAGTTTAGTATACCATTTTTAGTGTCAACTTTTAGTTTGTGTTATGGGTGGTAATTTATTGCATGGCGCATTAATGTGAAATAAATAGTGCTATTTGATATTAAATACTATATCAATAGAACTATTACAGTAAATTGAATTACTGGTCTTAATGGATAGTAAAGTAGAAGTCTTTATTAAATTGCGTCGCAATTTTTGTTATAGGAGATGTATAATGTAGTTTGAATGTATGCTTATGTAGTTATTGTACTGCAAAAATCATGGCAGTTTTGCAAAAATAGAATGGACTTCTTTAATATATTTTTCAAATATACGATAATTTTATTTTTATCATCAAATATTTATTCCCAAAATAGCTTAAAAATGACAAAAGGCAATTTCCTATGTATAGGAAATTGCCTTTTGTTTAGAACTAGTGATTTGAAAATTAAATGCTTATCAGTTTAGAAGGGTTATCAGTTGTCAGTTAGATTCCTAATTAGATAACTGATAATTTTTCAAACCAAATCGTTATCTGTCTCATGACTAGACCACTATGTATTATTTTACTTATAACAACTTCAACAACTCCGTTTCAATAGCTTCTGCACCACGTAATCCAATTGCTGCAATCTTGCCATCTCGATCAATCATAAATGTTCTAGGAATTCCTGAAACACCATAAGTTTGAGCAGGGGCAGAATTCCATTTTTTCAAATCACTTACATGCCCAGACCAAACTAAACCGTCTGCTTGAATCGCTTGTTCCCAACGTTCTTTAGACCGCTTCATTTGTTGTTCGATTTGCTCTGCTGTCCCAAATCTTGCTTTCGTTCTATCGTCTAAACCATCTAAAGACACACTAAATACTTCAAAGCCTTTGCTTTTGTATTTATTATATACTTTTACGACGTTAGGATTTTCTCTTCTACATGGTCCACACCAACTTGCCCAAAAATCTAATAAAACCACTTTTCCTTTTAAATCAGACAAAGCATAATTTTCGCCTTTTGGACTTGGTAAATCAATATCTGGTGCTACTTTTCCAACTGCAATACGTTGCAGGGAAATTTGTTTTTCGATTTGACCGATAAATCCACCGTACCCGCTTAATTCATTATTATCAACACCTGCTGATTTTAATTGATTAAAAACAGATTTATGTAATTCAATATTCTCTTCGGTAGCAGCTCTAAAGTGCGTCATCCCTAGTGCTAATCCAACAAAAGGATTGCTCGCATTTTTCATTCTATCTGCCAGTTGCTCCCCACTTAGGGTTTTGGTATAGTATCCATTCATAGCATCCGTTAATTCTTGCGAGGTCTTAGACCCTTTAATGGGTAACCGATACTTGTCTAAATCTGCTAATGCACCACTAATATCTATATTTGTTTCAGAACCATCAAATACAAGTCCTAGTCTCCTAGCACCGACTCTTAATCTGTATCTACCGGGTTTTACACCATCAGGAATCATCATACTGTAACTTCCACTACCATCAATATCTGCTTTGGCAATCACTCTGGTTGCTACTGCATTTTCTAAATCTAAATATACTTTTAAGTTTTCTGCACCACTAATTTTTCCACTAATGGCAAGTCCACCTGTGGGAGCAGAAGTAGCAGTTGCTGTGTTGCTATCACCACAGCCAAATTGAAGGCCAATTAAGGCAATGGTTAATAAGGCTAATAATCCGTTTTTCATGTTCTTCTTAGGATTTTGATTTTATAAATTGGTTGAATCAACTGTTTGAATCATTTTTTGATATAATGGGCATGCTGTACTTAATCTACGCAATTCACTCCATTTCGTTTAGAAATAAGGAATTAAAATGCGTAAATCAATTAAGAAACACCCTTAAACAAACTTTGGTTTACAAATATAATAAAGTTTAGAGGCTTGAATAAAATAATTTTCAAAAAAATAGGTAAATCTAAATTTATTTAACAAGTACTGAACATATATCTCATTTACTTGTCATCTACCTGCGCTTTCCTATCTTTGCGTTTCAAATCAAATTATGAAAAATCTTAGGGCAATCTTATTACTTTTTTTAGCTAATTCTATCTCTGCTATTGCACAAGGGATTAGTATGATTGCCGTACCTTGGTATTTTGCCTTACAAGAGGAAATGGGCTTATTTGCCTTAATTTTTTTAGCCACTACGCTTATTTCTATTGTTTGGAGTCCTTATGGAGGTACCTTAATTGACCGCTACAATCGTAAATCTATTTTTTTAGGACTTTGTGCGGTGACAGGGACTTTACTTTTTGCCATTAGTGGATTAGGATTTTACCAAGGTCATTTATCTTCCTTATGGGTCGGAGCAATATTTATGATTACTTTTTTGAATTATAATTTACATTTTCCTGCTATTTATGCCTTTGCTCAAGAGATTGTTCCCCAAACTTATTATGGTAAGATTTCTTCTTATTTAGAAATTCAACATCAAATCACTACGATTACAGCTGGGGCAGTAGCGGCCATTTTATTAGAGGGTACTTTAAGCGGCGAAATCAATTTTTTTGGTTTTTTATTTCAAACCGATTGGCAAGTTGAACCGTGGAAGATTTATGAAATTTTCTTGATGGATGCCAGCACTTATGTAGTCGCTTTTGGGATTATCGCCTTGATACATTATGAATCTCTAGTTACTAGAAAAAAAGAAGGCGGAAATTTACTGATGCAGTTTAAAGTTGGTTGGGATTATCTAAAATCGGAGAAAGGCATTTCTATCTTTGGGGTTGCTTCTTATTCGGTATTTGTCTGTATGCTGATTGCCCATTTCTATTTATTCCCTAGTTATGTTAAAAATAGACTTCTGGAAAATGGAGATGTTTATGCTGCTGGCGATATGTACTATGCCATCGGAGCTATTTTTGCAGGGGTAGCAATACGGAAGTTATTTAGTAAAATATCCATTCCTCAGTCGGTTACCATTATGACGCTAATTTGTACAGGCGTATTTTTAACCTTGGCGATTTCTAAAAATTTATCCATTTATTATAGTACCTTACTATTTTTAGGGATTACCAATGCAGGCGTTCGCATTCAGCGGATTACTTATTTATTGGAAAACATTCCTAATCAAGTTTATGGACGTACAGGCAGTATTTTCTTTTTGTCCAATATCTTTTTTAGAATTATATTCTTGTCTTTGTTCTCTCTTCCTTTTTTTACGACAGGTGATAATGTAATTTATGGGATGTATTTGTTTAGTGGCTTTTTGTTTGTTTCTGCTTTGGTCTTGATTTATTATCGGAAGTTGTTTTAGGCATTTACTGCAAAATAATAATCTTCTTAGTTAATATAGCATCTGGCGTTCGCATAGCGACCCAATAAGCACCACTTGGCAATTGAGCTGCCGAAATATTGTATTGATGCTTGCCAGCAACTAGTTCGTTTTGATTCACAAATACATGTAGCACTTTTCCTGTTAGATCATGCAAACCAATCCATACAGGACTATCTGTTGCCAATTCATAATCAATAATAGCCGAATTTCTAAATGGATTTGGTCGGACGACCATATTATTTCCTTGGACCGTCGGAATAAAAGAAGCTGTTCTGTCTTTTGTAGTAGGTGAATCCTCCGCTGTAATACCTGCATCTGCTACTACCGACTCACACTCGTCAATCATAGCAGTAAAGTCTGCACCTGCTACTGCATGAAATCCAGGTAATAAAGTAACCGAATTGCCCGCTACAAATTTTACTTTAGCACTATTCTCAATTAGCCCCGAAGATTGGATTTCATCAGATGCTATATAATTACCCGTTGATATATTTGCTTCATCTTTTACCAAATTTTCTGAAGCACATAATAACATATCCGTAATCGTAATAAATAGCGTATCCGAATCACATAATCTAGCCATATCACATATCTCATACACAATAGTATCCTGACCAAAATAATCTGATATTGGGGTATAAATGATTTGGTCTTCATCCACCACACTTGCTATTCCATGAAATGCACCTGATACAATAGTAGTTGTCAATACATCTCCCTCACCATTTGGATCAATATCATTCGCTTGTACATCAAAAATTACATGTTGGCTGTTTTTAGCGATTGTATCCATATCAGCTTTAGCAATAGGAGCTACATTTATCATAGTTACCGTAATAAATAAGGTATCCGTAGCACATAAATTATTCGTATTACAAACTTGATAAACAACCGTATCTAAACCTGAAAAATTAGCAATCGGCGTATACCGAATACTATCCTCATTGACTACTATTGTAGACCCATTCGTAGCTGGTTTCACCAATGTCGTTACTAAAATATCTCCATCTCCGTTTGGATTGCTATCGTTTGCTTGAACATCTACATGATTATTAATCGTATTTCCTTCAATAATTAAGAAATCCGCATTCGTTATAGGCGCTTCATTAATATTATTAATGGTCATAAAAACCGTATCCGTATCGCATAAATTAGCCGTATCACAAACTTGATAGATGATCGTATCTAAACCAATATAATCTGCTGTTGGAGTGTAACTTAAACTATCGTCATTTATTACACTTGCTACTCCATGCAAAGGCATTTCCACAATAGTTGTTACTAAAGAATCTCCTTCCCCATTAGCATCTGTATCATTGGCTTGAACATTGATAAAATTATTCGTAGAATTTTCTAAAACAGTACTATAATCTGTCGCTGCTACAGGTGCTTTGTTGATTTCCTCAATGGTAATAAAAATAGTATCTGTTGTACATAAATTAGCCGTATTACAAACTTGATAAATAATCGTATCCAGCCCAATATAATCTAAATTTGGCGAATAATTCACCTCATTCTCATTCACAACTGTTCCTGTTCCATTTGAAGCATTTTTAATAATACTTGTTGTCAAAATATCTCCTACTCCATTCGGATCACTATCATTGGCTTGCACATCAATAAGCTGATTATTTGAATTTTGCTCAATAACGATAAAATCAGGATTAGTAATCGGTGCAAAATTGGCTGCTTCTACAAATACAAACAAAGTATCCGATTCACAGGCATTCGCTTCATCACAAACTTGGTAGACAATCGTATCCTTACCTAAAAAATTAGCCATTGGAACATAGCTAATACTATCATTGTTAATGACTATTGCCGTACCATTGGTTGCTGCTCTGATAATAGTCGTTATCAAAGTATCCAAAACACCATCTGCATCTATGTCATTCGCTTGCACATCTGCAAATCTAGCCGTTGCATTTTCAACAGTAATTAAAGTATCTGCGGTTGTTTCTACGGTATGATTGACCATTGCTTGGCTAATGATAACAGGTGTTTCTACCTGTGTATCAAAGTTATATTCACTATTGCGAATATTTCCAAAATTAGGTAAAGCATAATTGGTATTAGAAATCCCTATGTCATCTACTATCCAACCAAATTTATTGGTATTAATATCCGTTAATAATCGAAACCGAATCATTACCACTTCGCCTGCATAAGGGGATAAATCAGCTATAGACGTAATGAAACCAAAAGTATTTGGCAATATATTCGCACTTGTAGCACTATAAGCCGTATGTCCAAATTGAGTGGTATTATTATAGCCGTTTTGTGTAAAATTATTTTCTAAACTAAGCCAACTCGCTCCTCCATCTATGGATATATCCACCAACCCAAAATCATAACTTGTTTCTAAATCAAAATAATGGTTAAAACTTAGTTCACTAGCATCTGTTAAGGATAAGGGATTTTTTAGAACCAAATGCGTTTCGGTAGTGGTATTTGCATTAGTTATCAACCAACTATTGGTAGGGCTATAATAATATTGACTTTGCAAATCCCAAGTATGATTTCCTGATGCCTGTATCATTTCCCAATTGTCTCCTCCATTCTCTAAATCATCCAGAAAATCTGCCTCAAAATCAATGGTCTCATTAATCGTGACTTTTAATTCTACCATTTTAGTACCACCGACAGGCAAATTGAAGGCAGGCCATTCTACAATATTACCATTTAGCACACCACCATGAGAAGCAGAATAAAATTGTACATTTTCAGGTAAAGTATCGGTAATGATAATATTCGCTGCAATGGCATCTAAATGATTAATCGCTTCTAATTGGAACGTTAATCGCTCTCCTAAAAAGGCATTCGTTTTATCTACTGTATGCTTGAGTTCAATGGAACAGGTCGGTGGTAAATCATAGCCTTCTTCCCCATCCGTTCGACTGTTAGAACTCCCTTGGTCCGCACTATAGCCCAAACCTCTTCGGGCGAAAACTTCCCATATAATACAACGATTAACACCACCGTATAAGGCAACATCTGCTGCTAAAATAGCATCTCTACCATCGATAAAACCGGGAGAACAAGGTTGAATTTTCAAGCCTTCCATTACTAGATGCAAGGCGATATTATTGCCACCTGTTCCATTATACATATCCGAATCCCAACCGTATTGATCTATTAATGCCCAATTTAAATCCCAAAGCATCGTTGCCCAAACTGCACCCACCCCATGCGGACGAGTAATGCCTGGATCATCAATCGTTTTATAAGTCATAGGATTGACGCTCATATCCGTCGTATAGGGATAAGGTCGTAATCCAGCACCATTCGCATTTTGGTTGAATAAAAAAGTGCCGATTGTTCGATTAGTAGTAGCAACATCCTCGGCTCTCATAGTCAAAATCAGGCCAAAAAAATCAGACCAACCTTCACCCATTTGTTCTACATTACTCAAACAACCTATCCCTGCTGGTCCACCTGTTAAACGGCTAGAAATACCATGCCCATATTCGTGTAGAATAATCCCATTATCATAATCTCCATCCCTTCCACTACATAAAAACATTTGCATACGTGGATTAGCCCCATCTCCAATGGTAGACATATTCGCATTACATACCCTTTCTGCGTCTTGTGCCTCTGCATTGACACTATCACTATCTTTCCCTCCTTTGCCAAAGTTGTTTTCTTGAAAATTTCCTGAGGCTTCATCGAAACCGTAATTATAAAAAATATCATGTGCCACATTATTCATGTAGAATAAATTCGTAATGGCTGCTTTCGTATAATTCGTTTGTGAACCATTCGGATCCCAAGGATAATCAAACACTAAATCAGCTCCTCCAAAAGCCCTTGCATTATTAGCGCCTGTTGGGTCATCTGTATTGTCTTTATCATCATACGCATCTACATTATTACCAATCGTATATTGGTAGTCAATCCCAGAAATATGGTGCCAGCCATCAGGGGAAGCGATTGGATTTTCCCAAGGATTAGCTAAAATAGTTCTAGCGCCAAAATTGGGACTTTCAATAGTATAAGGTAAAACATTATAGAGACTATCCGTTTGGTAGGTCGTTTTAATGGTATTAGGCTTCATTGGTGCATGACCTGTAATTGTCCGATGTGGCTCATGGTCGTGACTATGATCATGGTCAAAAGTACAATTAATGGTAAAACTCTCTTCAAATAAAATCGCCCCCGTTCCTGCACTTACTAGATAATTTTTATACTCTGCACCTTGTACTTCATCAATAAAAACACTCCAAGCTAATTGGACTTCTTGGGTTGCGTTAACAAAATAAACTAATTTTAAAGGTATTACTCGATTGGAAATGCCATCTGCCTGAATCAAGGTATTCCGCTCTGGTGCTGCTTCATCCGCTTCTAAAATGATTACTTCCGTCTGACTAAGCGGATAGCCTTGATCGATTGCCAATCTAGCTAAAGCTTCCAAGGCTTGTACTTGAAATTCGCTTTGTATATTTCTTTTATCTACTTGTGGTAAAAAATTTAGGTTGGAAGCAATGACTTCTTCATTCTTTAAGTGAACCGCACCGCTAGTGCCATACACCCCGATATTATCAATGGTTTGTTGATAATAAATATGACGAATCCCTCTAGAGACATAGTCATCTGAAACAATCGTACCTATAATATCTGTTGGTGAATAATTCTTTTCTTCGGCAAGTTGCTCTATTTCTGTATTGGCTACGTTTAATCCAGCATCTTGTCCGAAAACAATTTGCCCCAATAATAATAGGCAGAAAAGGAGGTAGTGGTGCAAGACCATTTTCATACGTAATCGATTTCTGGCAGACAAAATACTCAACATTCCATCTCTAAAACTGGTCTTGTCTGTTGGTGTTTGTAAAGTTTTGGCTATTTAAGGAATGAACTAAAAATAAGTTCATCTTTCATTCCCAAAAGGCTTTATCGACTGCAGGAAAGACCTTCTTTAGACGTAATGTTACCAAAACGTCACTCAAAAATCAATTAAGGTTTTCTTAAAATCATCAAAAAAAATGTTAAGGGATTTCGCAAAAAATAACCTACATAGACGAGCTAGGAGGATTGCAAACATGAACGAAGTGAACCGCTTACGGATGGGAGCGCCAACGGATCAATCGGATTTAAACGCCTGCCTACCGCAGGCAGGGATTTTTCCTTATGATGTGTATTATCTTATTTGCACAGGTTATTTTTTCCTTTTCCCTAAGTATAAATAATTGACAAGTAATTATTTAACTTCATAATTCTTCTTTTAATGATGTCCACAGGATAATGTCTTTATCTATAATTATAGCTGGTAATGGATTAATTATAAAGGTCGGTTAAAATCCAATTTTAGTCAATTTAATCTCTATTTTTCTCTTTAAATGTAAACTATTAGCCAAATGCAAAAGCAATTCCTCCCACAATGAAACAATAAATAGCAAACCAACTCAATTTACTTTGTTTTACCAGTTGAATCATCCATAAACAGGCGACTAATCCCGTAAAAAAAGCAGCCACAAATCCTGCGACCAAAGGCAGGGCTAATTCTTCTGATAATTGAAATTTACCATCCAATATATCTTTTGCCATTTTGCCCAATATTAAAGGGACAACCATTAAAAAAGAGAAGCGAGCTGCTTTTTCTCTATCAATCCCCAATAAAACAGAGGTGGAAATGGTCGCTCCTGATCGAGAAATACCTGGCAAAATCGCAATAGCTTGGGAGAGTCCTATAATAACAGCATGCCAAAATCCAACTTCTTTATTGGTATTTTTAGCTCGATCTGCTAAGAATAATAAACCACCCGTAATGAAGAGCATAGCACCGACTAATTTCAATTGTCCTTCAAATAAAGCTGCCAATATATCATCAAAGAACAATCCCACTATAGCTGCTGGAATCATTGAAATAATCACTTTTACTGCAAACTGCCATTCTTCATTCCAGACTGGTTGGAATAAACCTCTGATAATTTCTCCAATGTCTTTTCTAAACACCCACATTGTGCTTAATGCAGTAGCCGCATGCAATACTACGCTTAGTAATTGTTCATTCTCCTTAAGGCTTTCTGTTCCTAATAGTGCCTGTCCAATTTCAATATGTCCGCTGCTACTAACGGGTAAAAATTCCGTTAAACCTTGAATAATGCCTAATATTATGGCGTCTAGTATATTCATTTTGTAGTGATTGATTGTGCATCTCCGATGAATCGGAGTAAACTGAGTCTAAACTAATTTAAAATACAAATGACATCTTCCCATAAAGAAAATGTCATTTGCATCTATTCATATATAAAACAAATACACCATACTAAGGAATGTATTCCAAAACGTGTATCGTTTAATTTATTTCTTAAAAATAGCGTAAACTTCCACTACTAATCCTGCCAACATTAAAAATGGCGCTAAAACAGTTCGTCTAAAACTATAAATAATACTTTCATCCCAAACATCTGGGCTTGGCATCGCACCACCACTCATCAATATCATTCCTAGTGCAATTAATCCAAAACCAATGCCCATCCAAATGTAATTTTGCTTCCCAAAAATTAAGGGCTCTTTTGGTATAGCTGCTACGCTCGATTTTTTTCTGGAGCGAGTCGGTTGTAATCGCTTTTTAGGTGCAGTAACTGTAGCACTTACTGCATTTCTATTTGCTTTTGAGGCATTTTTTTTCTTTGGGGAAACCTTCTTTTTGGACTTACTCATTTTAATTTAAGGTAATGAGGTTATTAAGTAATGAGGTTACAAAATCATGAGTTATGGAAGTAACCAAAATAACTGCTAACCAACTAAGGAATCAATTAAAATTAAAATGCAAATTAAAATCAAAAAACATCCTGACAATCAGCAGTTTATAATTAAAATTTGTAAATTTATTTTTTCAGTATTCCTAATTCAAAAATTTTATTTATAAGATTTATGGTAACTACCCATCATACCCCAGATTTCGCACCTGCGGTGTGAAATCTGAGGTATGTTGAGTAGTTACGATTTACGTTTTCTAGCTTTCGGAAATATTGAATTGTTGACTTCAGTCGATGAATGTTAAAATCAATAAGTTGACCGAAACCATCCAACCAATTTTAATACAAATCATCCAGGCGCATTTTCAAATATTTATTGATCACATACCAAGTACTTGCTCCACTTATCAACATGCCTAATAGGATTAGGCTACCAAATAATAGGATGGAACTTGTAAAATCTTGCAAGGCTTTTAGTTCCACTACTTCTCTTTGCGCCAGCAAAAGTACTAAAAGTAAAGCACCTATCGCTAAAATAGCACTCAAAACGCCATGCCAAACACTTTTTTTAATATATGGGCGACTGATAAACCCCCAAGAGGCCCCCACCAACTCCATATTCTTAATTAAAAACCGATTAGAATAAAGTGCCAATCGTATAGTGTTGTGAATGAGGGTAATCGCCACAATCAAAAAGAGTAGGCTAAACCCAAGCGCAAACCAACTCACCTTTTTCATATTTTTAGCAATCAAATTAACCAAGCCTTCTTGATAATATACATCGTTTACGTAAGCTCTGGTCTTAAAGTTTTTCTTAATCTGACTTAATAAATCAGATTTCATAAATTGAGACTTTACATTGAAAGTAATGACATTATATAAAGGGTTGGGTAAATCGAGCGCCATAAACTCTTCTCCAAAATCTTGCTGCAAGGCTTGAATCGCTTCCTCCTTTGAAATATATTTTATCGTTTCCTTTTTGGCATAATTCATTGCTTGTAAATCCTTCATCAAAGTCTCTACTGCTAAAGCATCTGCTCCCGGTGCAATTTCTACTAGTACCGCTACTCGTTCCTTAAAAATATCAATTAATTTTTGGGTCTGCAAAAGCAGTAGCCCAAAGAAACCCAATAGAAATAAAACCAAAGCCACGCTGACAATGGAATAGGCATAATTGGGTTTCGCCCGTTTGGTTGGAGATTTACCTAGTAAATCAGACATGGATTGTTTGAAGTGAAAAAATTATGAGTTAATGAAGAATCAATTAAAATGCAAATTAAAATTAAAAAATGAGCTGGCATCAGTTAATTATAATCTTAAATTTGTAAATTTATTTTTATCGCCTTCCTAAGTGTTATGAGTTTATGAGATTTCGGGTCATGTTCTTAACTTTATTGCTAGGCTGTTCAGAATTTGAGATGAAATTCTCCTAATTTTTGAGAGAGCAAGAAATCATACATCTTACATCATAAATCTATCTAGTTGTTACGGGACAGATTTATGATGTAAGATGTATGAACTATGATTTATGATTTTTTCAACCTTAAAATAATGAGGAGCAAAAATTGATATATCTACGTAAATTTGAACTACCTACCCTATTACCTCTTCCACTCCTTATCTCGTCTCATTTTACCAAGCACAAAATTAACATTTTTTCTTGCTTATCTGGGTTAATGAAAGGTTATTGACGTATTTAACTAAAATTGCTGTTGATTTGCCAATTAAAAAATCCCTATTTTTGGGCATCTGGCTTTGAAATATTCAACTTTATTAATGAAGAAGATTACCCTATTTTTACTAATTTGTTGCCCTCTTTTGTGTTTTGCCCAAGATATTCGCTTGGAAAACGCTTCTTTTGAAGATGAACCACAAGATGCGACTATGCCCCAACGCTGGCATAGTTGCAAAAAAGGATCTACCCCTGATATTTTGCCCGGTTTTTGGGGGGTCTATTTAGAACCCTATGATGGCGAAACTTATGTTGGTTTAATTACTCGGCAGGATGGTTCTTATGAAGTGATTGGTCAGCGTTTGCCCAATCCAATGGAGGCCAAAGAATGTTACTCTTTTACGGTAAAATTGGCTCATTCTAAAAGCTATGTCAATTATAATATCCCCATTCGCTTGCGTATTTATGGTGGCAATTCTTTTTGTAAAAAAAGTCAGTTATTGTGTGAATCAAAGGCTATTGATCATACGGATTGGGAAACCTATAAATTTGATATTTTCCCTAAGGAAGATTACGATTATATTATTATAGAGGCTTATTATGCTAAAAATATCTATGTGCCTTATCCAGGCAATATTTTGGTTGATGATTTTTCTGTTTTTAAGCGTTGCCCTAGGGCGGATTTTAGCGACCTCACCAAATGTAAATCTATATTTCACTAAAAAACAACTTGAAAAAATCCACTCCAAAAATGTAACTCTCCTCATTTTTTTCGTTCTATAAACCTAAACCAATGCAATCACTAATCCATGTTGAATCATCGTTATCTGTTAGTTATTCTACTCCAATTAATTAGCCCCTTATTTTTACTAGCCCAGAATATTGGCATCCATGCCGCCCCCGTCGGCACTTGGGAAAGTAAGGAACAATTTTCTCCTGAATACCACTATAATTCCGTTGCCGTTTACTTGGTAAATGAAGATAAAACTTTGGAATTATTCAATCCCGCAAAATTGGATAAGGAACAGCGCAAACAAACAGGCATTCGGAATTTTGATATGATCGAATCGCTCTATTTTTCTTTGCAATTGCCCAATCCAAAGCAGGAAAATGATCTAATAGATTTTCCACTTTATGCTTTTGATGTCCATAATTCCAAATCTTTTCAAGTACCTAGAAATCAAGGGAAAATTATTGATAGAATTACCGACGAAGAACTGAATGGTAGAGGCTTAGAAGCCAAAGCTAAAATTGAAGCCATCAAAAAAAATCAGCTATTAGAAATTGCCTATCAAATCTCTTCTAGTGTCAATAAAATATTAGCCAATCAACTTTTTCAAAACCCTGGCATTGCAGGCGTCATGCGTAAAGCACAAGACTTTTTTGAAGATAAATATCGAGGGGAAATTGTGTCTGAATTTACCATTCCTATTCTACCGGGCAATGAAGATTTTGAATATCGGCTACATACTGCTGCTATTTATCAAATCAAATGGGATTTTCAGCCAACCGTCAAAACTTTTAAAGGCAATATGTGGTCCGATTTGCAAGGTAAAACAACCGTATCAGAAGCTGAATTAAAGGATAGACCAAGTCGTTCTTCTCGATTTAACAAACATCCCTATCTAATTGTGCTGCGCTATAAATCGGCTTATTCCCTACCCGAAGCCCATAAATTAAACGTGGCTATTACACAAGCCTATTTTGAGGAACGCTTGTATAATTTGCAGGAATTTCGCAAAAATGGCAACCAGTATAAAACAGAAGAAGCTTTCTTAGCACTACTCAGAGAAGCGATTGATATGCAGCGAAACTGCGATAATTATCGCCGATCCAAAGAGAAAGGACAAGTAGAAAATGCTTTGATGGTCCGAATTGCGCAGCAACATTATGAGTTGCTCCAAAAATATCAAAAAGAACTGACGAGAGTAGAAACAGACACAGAAAAAGCCGCTTATTTTAAAGATAATTATAGGGTGACTTATTATAAATTCTTCAAACTGGTTGACAATATTTTGTTTCAAGACCAACAACTCAAAGAAATTGGACAAGTACCAAGCATTTTAGCAACATTAGAACAAATAGATTTAGAAAGAACGTCACCTACTGAGTTATATAATTATCTAAAACAATTGGCTACCTATCGCCAAGTTGCCAATCAAGTTCCCCAAATAGAAGGTGATTTATTTTATAAAATCAGAGAACAACTCCATCAAATGGAAGCTACTTTTTATCCACAAATATTTAATGTACCGCCTATTGGAGACAAACAGAAAAGAGTCGAAAAGTTGCAAGCATTGCAAAAACAATATCCATTATGTGTAAGTTGCCAGCAAAAAGCAAAGGAGCAAATCCAAGGCATCCAACAATCTATTGATGATGAGCGTCGCACAGCACTTTTTGCCCTAAAAAATCAGCAATTAAAATATCGTAAATGTTTTAGTGACATTCAACTAAAGGCGTTGCAACAGTTGAATAGACGCTACCCCAATCCTGATAGCCTCAATCCAATGGAAAAACCGCTATTTGAGGCATATTTAGAAAAAATCAATCATTTATCAACGATTGCCGAGCAGTTTCAGCAGATTAAAAAGGTGTCTATTGAGAAATTATCTAGTGAAAAATTGCCGACTACTTTGGCTGATTTTCAAGGCTTTATTGGCGATTTTAAAAATGAGGCTTGTCAGTTGGTGCATGGGGA
>CAZXYA010000094.1:0-21167 GCA_964644655.1 uncultured Saprospiraceae bacterium
CGTTAGAGTATTTGATGCAGCCGTAGCAAAAGCTTATGGTGGCAAAAGAAAAATCGAATGGAAAGAAGTTTTTGCTGGTGAAAAAGCAAATGCTAGAAAAGAAGGAGATTGGTTACCAAAAGAAACAACGGATACAATCGCTGACCATTTAGTAGCTATTAAAGGGCCTTTGACAACGCCAGTAGGTGGTGGTTTCCGTTCTTTGAATGTAGCCATTCGTCAAATTTTGGATTTATACGCTTGTGTAAGACCAGTAAAATGGTATAAAGGCGTGCCTTCTCCAGTAAAGCAGCCTAAACTAGTTGACATGTGTATTTTCCGTGAAAACACAGAAGATATTTATGCAGGTATCGAGTATTTACACGGTACGGCAGAGAATGATAAAATGAAGGCTTTCTTGATTGACGAAATGGGTGTAACTGGCATTCGTTTCCCTGAGACTGCTTCTATTGGTGTGAAGCCCGTTTCTAAAGAAGGTACAGAAAGATTAGTAAAAGGCGCCATTGATTACTGTATTGCTAAGAAGATGAAATCTGTTACTTTAGTACACAAGGGGAACATTATGAAGTTCACCGAAGGTATGTTCAAGAAATGGGGATATGATTTAGCTAAGGACCAATACGGTGCAGAAGATTTAGATGGCGGGCCTTGGCAAGTAATTAAGGTTAAGAAAGGCAATCAAGAAATCATCGTTAAAGATGTGATTGCGGATGCTTTCTTACAGCAAATCTTATTAAGACCGGCTGAATATGATGTCATTGCTACTTTGAACTTAAACGGAGATTATATTTCTGATGCCTTAGCTGCAGCAGTAGGTGGTATTGGAATCGCTCCAGGTGCAAATATCAACTATAATACGGGTGTAGCAGTATTTGAAGCTACACACGGTACAGCTCCAAAATATGCTGGACAGGATAAAGTAAATCCTAGTTCTGTGATTTTGTCTGGTGTCATGATGTTTGATTACATGGGTTGGAAGAAAGTTGGTATCATCATCGAAAAAGGGATGAAAGCGGCCATCAAGAAGAAGACCGTTACTTACGATTTCGAAAGATTAATGAAGGGCGCTACTTTATTGAAGTGTTCTGAATTTGGGGATGCTATTATTGAGAATATGTAAGATTTTAGGTGTCAGGTGTCAGGCCATCCGTACGGATTGTCAGGTATTAGATTACTCTAATTATACTATAAAATTAAAGCCCATTCGGATTTATTTCGGATGGGCTTTTTTCTTTCATACCATCTACTTTATTGTTTTAAAAATAAATAATAAAAACAAAATTTTTTAAAATATAATTTAGCTGCTTACATTTAGGGATGAGGCAATAAATAACCTACCAGAAATGACGAGGTTATTTTTTCTTTTAGCAAGGCAAAATTTTTCAGTATAGCCTTTGCTACATTGAAAAATTTTAACACAGCTAAAAGTAAAAAGAATCCGTCAGGCTGGTAGGTTATTATTTTCCTCATCCCTTATGGAAATATTTCAAAATATTTAGGAAAAACTCATTCAAATTTGTTTTGAATAAGTTTTTGGAAAAGCCCTATTAAATGATTATTTTTGGTTAAAATACCATTATATACACCAAAGAAATATTATGACTGTTTCTAAAATTCAACCTTCTCCTTTTCAAAAAGTACCTTCTCCCAAAAAGGTATCTTGGGCTGTTTTTGAAAAAAAATATTTAACCAGAGAGGACGCTTGGAAATATGAATGGGTAGATGGTATTATTGAGAAAACAAAACGTATTATGTGCCCAAACCAACGCTACATACTTATCAATTTAAGAAAACTATACAGCAAATTACTTGCAGGAAGTAAAGTTTCAGGTTCTTTTGAATCAGAAACAGATATTTTTTTCTCTGAAAAAATTCATAGAAGACCAGATATATCCTATTGTACAGAAGAACAAGATGCCTTAATGGCGCATGGGGAGTCGGTCATTCCTGAATTTGTTATTGAAATCGTTTCTAAAAATGATACTTTACCAAAGCAAAATCGAAAAATGAAAAATTATAGAGATGCAGGTGTTAAAGTAATTTGGCAAATTTTTCCTGACACCCAAGAAGTACAAATCACAAAAGGTAAAGCTTCTGTTTTATGCACCGACAATGATGTATGTTCAGCAGCACCTGTTTTGCCAGATTTTAAAATCTCGGTTAAAGATATTTTTCAAAAGCCACCAAAACTAATTAAAAAAGGATAATCTAAAAAATATAAAAGCAAAGAGGGCAGTTTTATCAAATAAAACTGCCCTCTTTGCTTTCTTAAATTTCGTTTTTAAAAAGCCACTCCAATCCGCAATTCAGAGAAAAAGCTCCACCCATTTCTTTCTGTCAAAAAATCATATACTCGTTCAGGTCCTGCCGAAAAATCAAATAAAAAACGCTTGAAAAATTGACGTTGTAATCCCCATACTGGTGCAATGCCTAATCTTCTATCAAATAAGAGTTCCGAACGCAAGCCAATATAATTAGCGGAGAAACTATTGCCTGTTTTTCCTGCTAATTGACGTTTTTTCAAATCATAGTAATACCGTGGTTCGAGTTCAAAAGAGAACCTATTTATTCGCCCAGGTGAAGCATCAAAAATTATATTCGCATTCAAAGAAAGTGGCGACGCTCCAATTTTTTGTTCAATTCCTGCCGTGATTATACTTTGAATCCCTTCTGAACTCAATAAATTAGTAGGATTTATCACACTTAATTTTAATAATCGCTTTGCATCCTCATGATATTCAAAGACTTGGCAATTGGGTATTTCGGTTTTAGGCTCATTATTTCCAATGACAAATCCTAATCCCAATTGATAGTTTAGGATAGTTTTCCAAGTGGTTACCGATTGCGACGGAATAAGTTGACCATCTATATCTAAAGAATTAATTATTTCTTGATTTCTTTGCAGACCAGCCCCTACTTTAATATCAAAATATCCATTTTTACTAAATTGTTGTTGAAGTCCAACATTTACGGTCTGTATGAACAGCCTATTTGTAATCTCAGAACCAATTTCCGTAAACCCTTCTAATCCTGAAATAGTATTATTAGGAGTTAAAGTGAAATTCACATTGGATTTTTCTATATCTAGACCAAATTGAAGTCCTAAGTACATCCCTGAAAGATTATCACCACTTAGTTTTTGTGCTACCTGTTTTTTCTTCTTTACATACCATCGAGGTTCTATAGAAAATGCGACTCCTAAAACAGTTGTATTAACATTTGAGAAAGCAGAAAGCGATGAACTTTGTTTATCATTAAGTTGCCCTTTTAATAAACTGCCATTTAAGGCAAAATTTAAAGACCATCCTGTTGTTAAACGTTTTTCATAGCCAATCCCCAAGCCCGTTTCAGCACCAATAATCGGGCTTATAAAATCTACTTCTGTATTTAAAAAATCCACCACATTCATTTTCCAGATATGGCTAACGGACTCCTGATTTTTGAAAAAACAATTTTTAGCATCTACTAATTTTTGTTCCTCTAAAGTTCCAGTTTCTTCTGCATAAGAAATGGTTTGGGCTTGTCCTAAAAATTGGCTGAATAGAAGAAAGAATAAAACTAAGGAGAAAAACTGCTGCATACGTAGATGTTTTGAGTTAGTTTATAAAATAGCTTTATACAAAAGAGGTGAGCTTTTACAAAAAGAGTTGTATGCTTTTCTTTTTTCTTCTATTTATCCAAAAAAAATCTTATTTAATCTCCCAAGCATCTTTAGCTAAATAATATTTCTTTCTTTTTATAAGTAGTATTATAGTAGCCAAACAGGCATCTCCGTAATATTGAGTAATTTTTCCATTATTCTTGGGTACTGATTTCTCTAATTCAATTTGTTAAAAAAGAAATCCATGTTCCCTCAAGTCATGTTAAAAAAATCCGTGTTCCCTAAATCCGTGTTCCCCTTAAAAATTAGTAACTTCGCAGCTAAACCAACCTTTAGTTGCCAAATACACTTAACTCAACCTCTTTAAGTCTCCTGCAATGAGAAAATGCTTTTTGTTACTTATCATAACTAGCTTAATGGCTTGTTCAGAAGAAACACAACCTACCCTTTTTCAATTATTACCCGCTGAAAAAACAGGCATTGATTTTAGCAATAACCTAACATATTACGATGACTTCAACCCTTATATTTTCAAAAATTTCTTTAATGGTGGTGGAGTCGCTATCGGGGATTTAAATAAAGATGGATTAGCCGATTTATTTTTCTGTGGCAATATGGTGGATAATAAATTATATTTAAATAAAGGCAATTTTCAGTTTGAAGACATTACCCAAAAAGCAGGCGTTGCTTCTAAAAATGTCTGGTCTAGTGGCGTCAGTTTTGCAGATGTTAATGGAGATGGTTGGTTGGATATTTATGTCTGTAAATCGGGTAAACCAGAAGGTGAATTGCGCCATAATGAGTTGTTCATTAATCAAGGGCTTGACGAAAATGAGCAATTACAATTTAAAGAACAGGCAGAGGCTTATGGGATTGCCGATGAAGGATTGTCTGCCCATGCTGCTTTTTTTGATTATGATAAAGACGGAGATTTGGATATGTATTTATTGAATAACTCTTTGCGACCTGTGGGTGGTTTTGATATTCGCCCAGGATTACGGGATATTCGAGATCCTTTTGGGGGAAATAAATTGTATCGGAATGAGTTAATTGATGAAAGTGCTTCCAGAACTTCAAGTTCTGGAAGCTCTAAACCCTTCACTTTCACCGATGTCTCCGAAGAAGTAAACATCTATGGCAGCAATATCGGCTATGGTCTAGGCGTAACTATAGGCGATGTCAACAAAGATGGTTGGCAAGATATTCATATTTCCAACGATTTTTTTGAGAGAGATTATTTATACATCAATCAACAAGACGGCACTTTTAAAGAGGATTTGGTGAATCAAATCAATGAAATTAGTATGGGCTCCATGGGGGCAGATATGGCGGATATTAATAATGATGGCTATCCCGAAATCTTTGTGACGGATATGTTACCAGAAACAGAAGACCGCTATAAATCTAAAATGACTTTTGATAATTGGAATAAATATCAACTAAATGTCAAGAATGGATACCATCACCAATTTACTCGAAATGTCCTACAACTCAATAATAAAAATGGCACTTTTAGTGAGATCGGACGACTGGCAGGCGTACATGCTACCGATTGGAGTTGGAGTGCTTTATTAGCGGATTTAAATAATGATGGACATAAGGATATATACGTCACCAATGGTATTTATCAAGATTTGATGGACCAAGATTATATTAATTATTATACAACGGACCCTAAAATTTTAAAGGCTATTCGTAATCGAGAAGAAGGCGCAATTTTAAAATTGATTGACCAAATGCCCTCTAATCCCATTCCTAATTATGTTTTTGAGAATAATGGAGATTTGACCTTTGATAAAAAAACGATTGAATGGGGATTGGCAACCCCTAGTTTCTCCAACGGTGCAGCTTATGGAGATTTGGACAATGATGGCGATTTGGATTTGGTGGTCAATAATGTAAATATGCCTGCTTTTGTTTATGAAAATAGGACTAATACTTTACTAAATAATAATTATTTAAGTTTTGAATTAACAGGCGAAAAAGCCAATACCAAAGCCTTGGGTACACAAATAACCATAGCCGCCAATGGACAAACTTTCTATCAAGAATTAGTCACTAGCAAAGGTTTTCAATCATCGGTAGATTATAGTCTAAATTTTGGTCTAGGTGCTATTCAAAAAGTAGATAAAATCAATATTCAATGGCCTTCTGGCAAACAGACCAAACTAACCAATGTAATTGTTAATCAACGCCTAACCCTAGCAGAATCCGATGCCCAACCAGCAACTAGCAACCAGCAACTAGCAACTAACAACCAGCAACTAGCAACTAACAACCAGCAATGGCTAACCCCAATAACCAATACTCCCCCCCTCCATTTCCAACATAAAGAAAACAAATACAGCGATTTTAATAGAGATAGATTATTGCATCAAATGATTTCTGCGGAAGGCCCAGCTTTAGCCAAAGGCGATATTAATGGCGATGGTCTAGAAGATATTTTTATTGGTGGAGCAAAAGGGCAAGCAAGTGTATTACTGCAACAAACTGCTGACCAACAATTTATCCCAACAAATGAGGACCTATTTAAACGAAGTCGAGCTTCAGAAGATGTCGATGCTTTATTTTTTGATGCGGATGGAGATAATGATTTAGATTTATATATCGCCAAAGGTAGTAATGAATTTACGGGTCGAAATGCCCAATTAATAGATCGTCTTTATTTCAATGATGGTACAGGAAACTTTACCCAATCACCTCAAGTTTTGCCTGTCCAAGAAAATACAGAAAGTACAGCTTGTGTCCGTGCTGCCGATTTTGACCAAGATGGCGATGTAGATTTATTTGTGGGTGTCCGACTGAAAACTGGCGTTTATGGTTACCCTGCTTCTAGCTATTTATTAGAAAATGATGGACAAGGACAGTTTACAAATATTACCGAACAAAAAGCGGTTGATTTACATCAAATCGGCATGGTCACCGATGCAATCTGGGCAGATATAGATAATGATAATGACGAAGATTTAGTAGTGGTTGGCGATTGGATGCCAATAAAAGTCTTAGAAAATCAAAATGGCACACTAACTCATAACTCACAACTCATAACTCATAACTCACCCAATGGTTTTTGGAATTGTATTCAAGCAGGGGATTTTAATAAGGACGGAGCCATTGATTTTGTCATTGGCAATCATGGTAAAAATAGTCGATTAAAAGCTTCGGAACGTGAGCCACTCACAATGTATGTATACGACTTTGATAAAAATCGCACCGCAGAGCAAATTATTTCACTTTATAATAATGGCGAAAGTTATCCCTTGGCACTTCGCCACGATTTGGTGATGCAAATGCCTTCGCTCAAGAAAAAATACCTTTATTATAAGGATTATAAAGGGCAGCAAGTAGCCGATATATTTGAGGAAGCACAGCTCAAAAATGCTATTAAATTATCGGTGACTAATACAGCTACTAGTATCGCTATGAATAATGGAAATGGCACTTTTTCTTTAAAAGCACTACCCATTGAAGCACAATTAGCACCCATTCATGCCCTATTAATAAAAGATTTTAATAATGACGAAAACCTTGATTTATTAATAGGTGGAAATTTTTACCAATCTAAACCAGAATTGGGTATTTATGATGCAAGTTATGGTTTGCTATTAAAAGGAAATGGTATGGGAAAATTTACCGCCTTATCTGCTAAGGAATCTGGTTTTTCTGTCAAAGGAGCGATTCGTGATTTTGTTCAAATTAATACTTCTAATGAAGCATTAATTTTAGTCGCTCGGAATAATGATTCGGTTTTATTTTATCGGATAGAATAATTGTAATGTTTAGAGCTTCCATACAATCTATTTTAGCAAAAACATTATTTAATTCTTGACAGAAAACAAGTTGTGCAGCACTTCTAGCATCTGCCTCATAAATGGCTTTATTACTCATTAATTGTGGATAAATACTAATGTTCAATTCTTTTAACAGTTGTACTAATGCGGTATGTTTTTTTCCCAACCATGTAGCGCCCATTTCTAGGGCAGGCAATTCATTGCTATAAAGGGTGTTAATCCTACCACCTATAATCAATATATCTGTATTTACTGTTTTCATATGCTATCCTATTTTAATAATCGATGGGCGCAGTTGGGATTTGTCCCTATGTCCTATTAAGGACATTATGTCGGTAAAAAAGGTATTTTATAATGTTAAGTAATGCAGCCTAATTAATCGGGTAATTTATAGCTATCTTGGCATCCCATCCGCTATGCGGTTCGGAATTGCCATTCCTCATGCTATTTTTCACCAAAAAATAAATCCGTAGCTAGGCTATGCATTGATTTTTTGGCAAAAACTATCGAAAAAATCTTAGCTCTAAATTTTACCCGATTAATCAATCCGCATTACTTAAGACCGTGCCTTTAGGTACGGAATGTGTCGAATAGCAACCATATATTGTACCTAAAGGCACAATTTACCACAGAAATCAACCCTTTTTACTGACATTATGTACCTAAAGGCACATTTTGGGGACAAACTCCAATTGCGCCCATAATCGATTCACCTTTTTACTAGTCCGAGTCGCACTAATAATCGCCCCGTCCATATAATCAGGGAGGGTATCCGCTGTTAACTAAGTCAGCAAATCTTTCACCACCTTCCCATGTACATCCGTCAATCTAAATCGTCGCCCTTGAAATTTATGCGTAAACTTTTCATGATCAATGCCCATCAAATGTAATAAAGTGGCTTGAAAGTCATGCACATGAACAGGGTCGCTTATGATATTATAGCCAAAATCATCTGTCTGCCCTATCGTAATGCCTTTTTTAATACCAGCCCCTGCCATCCAAATCGTGAAACATCTTGGGTGATGATCCCGACCATATACTTCTTTGGTCAGTTTCCCTTGTGAATAAGCCCCTCTACCAAATTCACCGCCCCAAATTACTAGCGTATCTTCTAACATACCTCTCTGCTTCAAGTCTTGAACTAAGGCAGCAGAAGGCTGATCGACCGTTTTGGCTATTTTGCGAATAGAATTAGGCAAATCGCCATGAAAATCCCAACCCATTTGGTATAATTGAACAAAGCGTACGCCATTTTCGGCTAGTTTTCTAGCTAAAATACAATTATAGGCAAAGGAACCTGGCGTTCTGGAGTCTGGACCATATTGATTAAAAATATAATCGGGTTCTTTGGAAATATCTAAAGTACTCGGCACAGACATTTGCATGCGGAATGCCATTTCATATTGTTCGATTCTTGACTTCAATCCATCATCTTGGGTTTTCTCAAATTGATTTTTATGCAATTTTTCTAAGTAATTCAACATCCTACGACGACTATCTCGGTTAATTCCTTTAGGATCATTCAAGTACAAAACAGGTTCATCTCCTGATCGAAATAATACTCCTTGATGCTGAGAGGGCAAAAAACCATTCCCCCATAATTTGGCATATAAAGGTTGCCCACCCGAATAACCTCTGGATAATAATACCACAAAATCAGGCAGGTTTTTATTTTCACTTCCCAATCCATAACTCAGCCAAGAACCAATGCTTGGACGACCTGCTTGTTGAGAACCCGTCTGCACAAAAGTAACAGCAGGATCATGATTAATCGCCTCGGTATGCATGGTTTTGATAAAGGCTATATCATCTACAATTTTTTGATGATGTGGTAAAATATCACTTAACCAAGCACCACTTTGGCCATATTGTTTAAAGGAAAAGTCGCCCATTGCTAAAGGGAAAGATCGCTGATTAGCGGTCATACCTGTTACTCGTTGATTCCCTCGAATGGAAGCAGGCAATTCCTGTCCAAACATTTCTTTGAGCTTCGGTTTGTTTTCAAATAACTCGAACTGTGAGGGCGCCCCACTTTGAAATAAATAAATGACTCGTTTTACCTTTGGTGAAAAATGAGGTAAGCCTGTACCATTATTCATCAAATTTTCTATACTATTTCCTCCTAACAAAGAAGTTAATGCCGCAGAACCTAAACTATACAAACTATTTTTCATGAAGACCCTACGGTTCATGTCTGCTACTATTTTATCGAATTTATTGGTCATTTCTTATCTATTTTTATATAAAAGCATTATTTGGTACTTTAGGCTTAATTAGATATTGTTCTTTTTTCATTCAAAAAAAGAAGCAAAAATTCAACAAGTTTATCCTATTAGTTGATATTCCTTGCTCTATTACGGCTCGCTGGGAATAGGTATTTGAGGGGTAGAAATGATAGTTCTTCTATGAAAAATCATCATTTCCGTCCCCAACCCCCTTAGTCCAGCCACTTCGTGGCGTTCTTAAAGTGTCAACTACTTTTCAATATAATTACCGCTTCATCACAAAGGCATCAAAGTTCATAATCGTAGAAGCAACCATTGTATAAGCCGCTAATTCTGTACGTATCATTTTTGGATGAATTGGATGTGCGCCAATTGCCAATAAATCATTTGCACTTTTTTTATTTTGTTGAAAATGAGCTACTTCTTCCTCAAAAAGCGCAGTAATAGCCGCCAATTCTTTCTCATCTGCACTTCTACCAATCAAACATTTAACAATGAAATTGATTTTTTCAATAGCTGTTGCTCCACCTTCTAGCATGGTTCGTTCTGCTAACATTCTAGCCGCTTCCACATATTGGGGATCATTCATCAAAACTAAAGACTGTAAAGGGGTGGCTGTTTTTTGCCGACTGACAATACAATAATACCGATCAGGTGCATCAAAATTCATCATAGAAGGCGGTGGGGCACTTCTTTTCCATACGGTGTACATACTTCGGCGATAAAGATCTGTTCCTTCTCCTTCTTCATAAACCGTCGCATTTCTAGTTGCTAAGGCTTTCCATATCCCCTTTGGCTGGTATGGATAAACACTAGGTCCACCAATTTCTGTCACTAATAAACCACTTGCCGCTAAAGCGTTATCTCGAATCATTTCAGCGGACAAACGATAGGCAGGAAAATAGGCATACCAAGTATTGGTCGGATCTTTTATTTTAGCTGTTTCATTGGCTATAGATTGCTGTTGGTAAGTGGCGGATAATAAAATGTTTTTAATGAATCGTTTCATGTCCCAACCATTCTCTATAAAATCTACCGCTAACCAATCTAATAATTCGGGATGACTTGGTAGGTTTCCTTGATTACCAAAATCTTCTTGTGTTGCCACTAAACCCTTTCCAAATAGCACAGTCCAAAGTCGATTCACTTGTACCCTAGCCGTTAATGGATTTTCTTTTGATACCAACCATTTAGCCAGTCCTAATCTATTATGGGGTAAGTCTTTAGGAATATTCGTAAAAACCTCAGGTGTATTGGCTTGCACTTCTTCTTTTGGTGCATCATACATGCCTCTATCCAAAATGAATGTAGGTCTAACTACTTCTTTATCACTCATAACCATTACCTCTAAAAAGTTAGTCGTCAATATATTTTCGGCAGCTCGAAGTTTTGTTAAGTCTTTTAGCTGTTGGTTATATACTCGATTTTTCCCGCTTAGTACGTAATAATCAAGTAATTGTGTTTCTGTTGGCTGACTTGACTTGGACTTATCATAAAGTTGGATAATTTCAATTTCGGATAATTGTCTATCATAAACCAGCAGTTCATCCATGATAATATTTTCAATAGAAGAAGCATTTTCCTTACCCAATACAAATGGATAGCCTGTCCAATTTCTCCCCTCTGCAGCATGCAATACACTTTTTTGTAAATTATCTTCTAAAAGTTCCGCTGCTGGTTGTTCTCCATTCATATAAAAATGGAATCCTGCAGCCTTGCTACTTCCATCATAAGCCATCGTGATATGGGTCCATTCGCCTACTCGGATTTTTTCTTTTGTTTTATAAATAATAGCATTATCAGGATAAGTATGTACCATTTGAAAATTCAAGGTCCCATCTTCATTGAGTAAACAACCCCAACCTCGGTATCCTTCAAAGTCACCATTAGCATTCAAAAAAATAGGTCCTTTTTCCCCTTCTTTCAATACCTTTACCCAAATAGATACCGAAAAAGATTGGTGTCTATCCAAATCTAAATCTCGGCTGAATCGAATACCACAATCTCCTCTAAAAGATACCCCTTTGTCATTTTTGTCTTCCACCAATAGAGGGCGACTATCGTAATTGCCAAAAACAGCAGCGTCGGGCTTTTTTAGTACTTGGTTAATATAACTAATGGTTTTTCCTTCTTTACCAATTCCACCCCAACCACCTTTCTTTTTGCGGTCTAAATTCAAGCTATGCTTGGGAACTTCTAGTTCTTTATCAAAATCAAAAGCAGCTATTAGTCCTCCCTTCAAACCAATGACTGGTTCTTGTCGAGCCAACCATTTTTTAAAGGCTACCTTATAGTTTTCGGACACCAAAGCACTCTCTAAAGGCTGCATTGCCCTTCGAAGACTATCTAATGTTTTTTCTTCTGCAGGTGTGGGTAATAATATCGTAGGTGTAGCTTCTCCAACATAAGGGACAACACCAAAGTCATTATTATTATTAAAAAATGCCGACAAAGCATAATAATCTTTTTGAGAAATCGGATCGTACTTATGATCATGACAACGAGCGCACTCCATAGTTAGTCCCATTAATGCCTTCCCAAAGGTATTGGTTCTGTCTGCTACATATTCTACTCGATATTCTTCGGGGACTACTCCACCCTCTTGTGATTGTGGATGATTGCGATTAAAACAGGTGGCCAATATTTGTTGTCTAGTTGGATTGGGCAATAAGTCACCTGCTATTTGTTCGGTAATAAACTGGTCGTAGGGCATATTATCATTAAAGGCTTGAATGACCCAATCTCGCCAAGGCCAAGTAGTCCGCATACCATCATCCTGATAACCATGAGAATCTGCATAACGAGCAACGTCTAGCCATTCTACACCCATTCGCTCTCCAAATTGAGGCATTGCCAATAAACGATCAATCACTTTTTCGTAGGCATCTGCTGAATCATCCGATAAAAAGATATCCATTTCTTTGGGTGATGGCGGCAACCCCGTCAAATCTAAGGTAATTCGCCTCAGTAAGGTAGTTTTATCTGCCTTCGTTGCTGCTGTTAACCCATTGGTTTCTATTTTATTTAGAATGAAATAATCCAAAGATTGCTGAGGCCAATCTTTTGCCTTAACGATTGGTAAATCTTTTTTTTGTGGTGGAACAAAGGACCAATGTGGTTTATATACGGCGCCTTGTTCTATCCAACGAGTGATTAAGGCCTTTTCTCGATTGCTTAAGGAAAGATTTGCTACTGGAGGTGGCATCACGTATTCTCCGTCATGAGCCGTAATACGATGAAAAACCTCGCTTTTAGAAAGGTTACCCGCTGATAAATTATAAGCTGCTTGGCTGTTTTCACCCTTGGTTGTTGAAAAAGCAGTTTCCGCCAAATCTATTCTATAATCGGCCTGTCTTTGGTTGGCATCAGGACCATGACATTTATAGCAACGATCTGATAAAATAGGTTTTATGTGATAATTAAAATCTACCCTATCAGGTAAGTTGGTCGATGCTTGTTCGACCTCTTCGGGAATATTAGTGCTACAAGCTCCATAAAATAGGATGCCTATTATTAGTGTTATAAATGATAATCTATTCATTTTTGAATTTAATTCAAGGTCATTACAGTATAACAAAAGTTTATTTATATCCTGCTCGGCACCTCCTGACTAAAGTTTCCCTTCGGCGGGCAGAATTTCATTATTTCTACCGACATTTTGTCCCGCTGGGAATTGTTCTATATCAATATTTTCTTTACAACTCGATTCCCAATTTTTCTTCCCCAAAACGCTTTGCGTCTATATAATATTGATAATTATTATCTGCTTCTGACCATATATTTAGGGCTTTATTAAGCATCTGTTTAGCACCCTCTTTATCCCCTTGGTCGAATTTTAGTTTGGCAGCTATAAATAAAATAGTAGGTGCATTAGGGTCTGCTAGTAGGGTCTTTTCTAATAAAGCAGTTGCCTTGTCAAAATCTTTATGATTGCGATAGAGTTCCAACATTTCTTCTTCAAAGCCCTCCATTGAAACGCCTTGTTTTTCAAAATAACTTTCAAATTTTTCTACGGCTTCTGCATATTTTCCATTAGCATCCGCAACATAGCCCTCAAAAAGTTTTGCCCCATTTTCTGTTCCAAAGTTATTTATCATGGCAGGTCTACAAATTCCATCATTCGCTACTTGATTAAAGGCTACTATATCTTTTGTTTGATAGGCAATGAAAAAGTTTCCAACACAATTAATTATATCTTTAAAATTAGCCATTTGATTGCTCAGGTCACTTATATGTTGCTTAACGATAGCTGTTTTTTGGAAAGAAATTAAATAACTTAAATTAGAAAATATAATATTCAATCTAGTAATAGGCGGGGCAATACGACTGTTAATGGCTAGGCGTTGGTCGAAATTTTTGGCAAAAGGTTGGTATTTACCTAATCTCATAAAATGATTTTCTAACTGCCCATAAATTCTCATAGAATCTTGAGGTAAACGAGCTTTTGCTAAAAAATCGGTTAATGTTTTTTCTGCTTGGTCAAATTGCCCTAATTTATCTTGAATGCTACTAAGGCCGATAATTGCTCGAACATCATCTCCATTCATTATCATTAGATTATCGTAAAAATCATAAGCTTCTTGTAATTTGCCTTGAGCGGTATAAATGTCTGCTAATTCATAAGTTTTATTGGCTTTATGTGGGTAAAGAGTGGCGAACTCTTTTAATAATTTTTCGGCTTTATCATATTCCTCTGTGTGGATATATACATTTGCCAATCGGGTCATAAATTTCCCTCTATGTCCATTTTCTATAGCGGCTAGACCTACAATTTTGGCCTTATCATATTGTTGAAGGGCACTATAAAATTGTATTAAAGTAGCATAAGGAATAAGATCATTGGGATATAGTTGACGCCAATTCTCATAAAGTTGTGTCATCTTTGAGAATTTCTGATTTATTTGCAACTGAAAGGCTCTTACTGCCATTTTTTTGCGCTCAGGCTGGCTTTCTGCCAATAACCTAGCTTTTTCAATGTTCTGAAGGGCTACTTTTTGGTCATTAGAATAAAATTGAAGCTGTGCTAGGACAAAATGACAATCCATACAATTAGGGTCTTGTATAATGGATTGTTTAATTAATTGAATAGCGGGTTCACCAATTTGAGGATTTTGGGAAAACAATATTTGGCCTTTGATATAATTTTCTAAAGCATCATTATCAGAAGTGAGTAATTCTTTGACAGGCAAATCAATCAACTGTACTTTATTAGATTGTGCATCGGGTAAATACAATTCGTCATTTAATTGAATGGTTAATTGGTCAATTAAGCTAAACAAATTATTGCCAACTACTTCCGTTTCTATAAGTATCTTACCTGTCTCCGTTTCATTGACACTGATGGCTATTTTATAAGCATCTCCGTCGTCTTTACTTACTTTACCAGCAACAAAATAGTCCGTAAAAAAATCCTGTGCTATTTTAATTTGGGTAGCAAAAGAAATAGGTTTAGGAAAGGCTTGATTATAAACGTCATATTCGCCTTTTAGATTAATAGGAGAAATACAAGATAAACGCATATCTTGCTCTATATCATTATTGAAAAGTGTTGGCAAGGCAATAGATAGCCAATCCGCATCAGTCCCTTCTAAATCAACTTCGAAAGGAAAACTAATAAATGTTTTAGTAAATTCAGCTGTAGGCACCATCCTCGTTTCTGCTTCTCCTGCCTCATTGACTATAGACACTTCTTTGGTCGTCATGGCTTGGCTAGTCGTCGGTTTTAAAATATAAACCAAAGAAGCCACAAGTGCCAGCAATAATCCACCGATTACTAATGGGTATTTATTGGAAGGAGTAGGCCTTCTCGTTTGAGTATCTTTAAATTTGCCTTTTAAGTTTTCCTTCTTCGGAACGACTAGCTTATCGTTTGTTAAAGCATAAATCGTCATGGCATCTTCAATGTTCTTAAATTCAAATTTCCCAAGAGCCGCTAAGGTAAACTCCTCTTTATTTTTTATTTGATTCCGCACACTACTCGATAATAAAATAGCTCCTGGAACACCCATAGATTCAATCCTAGATGCAATATTAACGGCATCTCCAAAAACATTTCCTTCTTTAAATACGACTTCTCCTGAATGTAAACCTATACGTACTGGAACTTTTGGCTCGATTTGAAAGGCATTTTGTAGAGAAAGCGCACATTGGGTAGCCTCGGCAGCACTACTAAAAGTAGTCAAACAAGCATCTCCATAGTATTGGATAATTGTTCCATTATTCTTTGGTACCGATTTTTCCAATTCAATTTTAAATTTCTGGAGATTGGCTAAAGCCTCTTTTTCATTCGATTGCATGAGGGCGGTATAGCCAACGATGTCTGCAAATAGAATAGCAGTTAATTGTCTTCTTTCGAGCTTTTCCATTATTGATTCAGTTTAAATACAAGGCTGTATCTTGAATAGATTTTTACGCTTATTTCGCTGATTTAGGATTAATTAGGTTTTAATAATGGTTGGGGAAAGAAAGACAGCCGTCAAATTAGCGTTTTAAAATAAAATTGAGGTAACTACTCATAAGACTATTTTTTAGTCTCCATATCAAATGAGTGAGTAATTAATGTCAGCTAGCTATGTCCTAAAGATAATTTTTTTTATAAACTTTCAGTAATATTAGCGCAATAAACTCACATCCCCCGATAATTTCTTTTTTGTGCCATCAATTAGCGTTAATTCTAATAGCCAAATATAAACCCCTCTATTGGCTTGACTGCTATTAATAAATCCATCCCAAAATAAGTTTTGGTTGGAGAAATCACGAACAGCTGCTACCGCATAAACTAGGCTGCCAGCGCGATTATAGACCTGAAAACGATTAATCTCCGCTACGCCACAACTAGGAAATAGTTGGAAATAATCATTTTCTCCATCCCCATTGGGCGTAAAAACATTAGGGACATAAATTAAGTCTTCTTGTTCTAAAAATACAAAAATAGCCGCACTATCCTGACAAGCAAATTCATTTTCAACCTTTAACTGATAATAATAATTGGTAGGTCGCTCAATGGAAGGATTGGGACAATCGGCACAACTCAGTCCTTCATTTGGTTGCCAATCGTAGGTCACGTCTAAATCGCCTGATAGATTTGGTGCTAATACTAAAGGGTCGCAAAATTTGGATACTTCTATTTCTGGTAAACTTAAGGTAGGCGTTGGTAATAAACGAATGAATTCACGGGTGGTATCTTTACAAGAACCATTATCAATAATCAATTCATACCAACCTTCTTGTTCAAAATTGGCAAATGGAATTTCCAAAATTTGGTCGGTCAATTGGATGCCTGCTGGATTTGTCCAAGTAAAAGTCTGCAAATCCCCTGCCCCTTCGGCAATTAAACGGAGGGTGTCTCGCTCACAGTAGTCGTCTTGGCCGCCAATATTAGCGGCTATTTCAGGGTTTATCACCACATCTAATTCCCGAATTTGTTCGCATACACCATAACTAAAGACCATTTCATAAAGCCCGCTTTGTTCAAAAATAGCGGTATCTATAACTATATTTAAATCAGTAGATTTAAAGCCATTTGGCCCAGTCCATTCAACTGTTCCTTCTGGAGGAAAAACAGTAGCCCCAAGTACTAAAGCAGCCCCTTCACATATAGGTGTATTTGTAGTCACATTCGCTTGAATCAACTCATTTGGACCTACTATGCTTATGGTCGTATCTTTCATCGCAAAACTACATTTACTATCTAATGGTGTGATTTCATAAAAGGTATATTCTCCAGGAAGTAAGCTATCTATGACAAAGGTATGTTGGTCATCTATCACTACATTTTTGGAAAATTCTTCAAATTCTTCATTTCGCATATTTATTTCGTATTCACTATTTGGAATGAAAATAGGAGAAGTAATCACAATCAGACCATCATAAGGGCTCAAACAATCTGTAGGGTTCGTAACGCTTACCTCAAATGCTTCCAATATTTGAGCGTCAGACAATATGGTTGTCGGAAGTTTAGTACCTGGGTTCTCGGGGTCTTCAGAGACTATATCCTGCTCAAAATTGTCTGGTAGATTGGTGAGTATTCCTTGATGCGATATAAGACCTGTCGGCAAATCAACAATGCTAGTTTCTAGCTCAATAGTAATTGCAGATTTAGTCCCAATTGCTAGATTATCTACCCGTAAAATTCTAGTACCTATGCCCGTTCCATCTGCAAAATTTCCGTTGAAATTCCCCCTAATATTTGAAATAAGCATTCCTTCAGGTAAAGTGTCTATGATTGACCCATTGGGAATATCATGAAAAGTTTGATTATTAATGGTCATTATATAGGTAAGCTTAGAATCTGTACAAGGGGCAAAATTGGGGTCTGCCAAAATAGAAAAACTAAGATTATAAGGACAGGAACAGCCATCAGGAAAAATGGCGCCAGGACCAGTATTTAAAAATTTGCTTACAGTTCCAGAAAATTTATCGATGCTTAAGAGTTCATTTTGCGTACTATTGGCATCTGTAGAAGTACTCCCATAGCCAAATAAGTTGCCATCGGTTAAAAATTTTAAACTACCGATTTTTCGAGCAATATCTGTAGGTACAGCTGCGACGGGGGTTACCTTTCCTAAATCAGGGCTTTGGAAATCTAAATTAATTCGTAATAGATACCCTTTTGTAGCATCAGGCGCTAAATCTGCATCAAAATAACTACCTTGGAAAGAATAGGCTACTGTCGTATTGGTAGGGTCAATAGCAAAATCATCTATCCGTGCAGTAAAATCCCCTCCATCCGAAAATAAATCTATTCGATTAACCAAAGCAAAGTCGTCCACTACATCAAAGACTAAAATTTGGTCTAATACTTGATCATGAACAAGGTAATAGCCATCAGGGGTGCAAGCACCGGCAGTCGTGGTCAATTTATCCAAACCAGGTACATTCCCAATGATTTCAAAGCTATTATCTGCCTTCAATCGAACCAACTCATTACTATTGGTTTTAGCCGCATAAAGGTAATTATCTTTGGGATTAAAGCCTAATGCATTAAAACTCCCTCCTGAATATTGATTGAGCTGATTATAAAATATTAATCCAAAAGAACCAAATTCTATCCTATAAATCGTCGTAAAGCCACCTCCTGAATTCGTCGATAACAACAAATTACCATCACAGGGAAAGGTCTGAGCAAAGGCAGCCGAACCACAAAAAAAATAAAAAAGAAATACAACTTGCCTCATAGGAATCAATTAAAATTAAAAGGTTAATTAAAATTAAAAAACGCCTTAGTAATCAGTAATCGCCCCCCTTTCTATTCACTAACCGCAAGAATAAAGGAGCATCGCTCCGATACTGTCTGTAGCAAAGAGTTATTGAATTGATTCTTTAAAGGAGCGTAGCTTCGACACCTTATTTTTATAGTGCCGAAGCTACGCTCCTTTGAACACCTCGAAAACTTTTCGTTCATATCTACAGACAGTGCCAGGGCTATGCCCTTATTTACAGTTCTCCCTTATCTATTCAAAATATATTGTACATCATTACTACAAGAAATAAAATACCGATGCTTCCCAATTGGGGTAATGTTCCGAGCGTTCAAATCGGTAGGCAAGTTTAAGGATTGATAGTTTTTAAAATGACCGTCTTCCATTTCAAAACCAGATAAAACACCTCCACTATTCCCCATATTTTTTCCCAATTCCGTCAAATAATCATGGTGATTACCTACAAAAATCAAGTTGCCTTTTTCGTCCATCGTCAATCCTTGTATCGTACTCATCTGTGCGGCTTTGGGTAAGGGGATTCCTTTATATTTTCCATTTTCAGAAAGATAAACCATCGACCTCAATTCCATCAAAAATTTGGTTTCAATAATATCTTCTGGAGTAATTTGGGTAAAGTCGACTATATCTTGCACTTCGGAAAAAGCGGTATAATTAACAAATTCCTTTCTAATCGCAGGTGCTTGTGCAATCAATTTATCCAAGGAAGCAAAAGGTTTATATTTAGAAAAATAATGATGAAAGATAATTGGGTCTGGTTTCCCATTTTTATCCAAATCCACCATATATAATTTAACAGGCTTTTCAGGGCTTGCTTTCCATTTAAAATTAGTCCCTGCATTGCCTGCGATAATATCTAACCAACCATCGGCATTCAAATCTTTGAGGTAAAAAGTATTCCATAAACCAGCCGTTTCTCCCAATCCTATTTTATTGGCTTGGTAGACCAATTCACCATCTCCTTGATTTTCTAAAATACTCATATTCAACCAATCGCCACAAAATACCAAGTCTAAATCATCATCATTATCAATGTCCGCCCATTGGCTATGGGTCACCATGCCAAAACGTTGTTTCTTCGCAATTTCTACCCCAAATCCTCCTTTATTTCTCAAAATAAAACTATAAGGCGATAAGCCATAAAAAGAAGGTATTGACCTAGCACCAATAAATAAATCATCAAAGCCATCCTTGTCAAAATCTCCTACGGCAATGGTACTGCCGTTCGTATGTGGTAAGGAAACAGGTGCTCTTTTCATATTCCCTTTTCCATCATTGAGGTATAAGCGGTCTTCGAGGTCTTTATTCAATTCTTGTTCATCGTTCCCCCCACTCACGACGTATAAATCCAAGTCTCCATCTTTGTCAAAATCTATGGCTGCCGCTGCCACATCTTCGTATTTGGCATCTTTTTTTAAGTCCGTATTGCCAACTTGGTCTTCAAAGCCTTTAGTTTTTTGAATCATCAAAGACGGTTTTTGATACCTCGCTCCGCCTATAAAAAGGTCTTCTTTTCCATCTTGATTAAAATCTGCATAGACCACCGCAGGGCCTTCTCTTGATAATAGTTCGGGGATTAATTTATCCGCATTATAATCTTCAAATTTATTCTCTAAATGTTTTAATGGAAATTCAGTCAAAGTGGCTTTATTTTTAGCTATTCGGGGCATAGCATAAGTAACAGTTGCCGCTTTTTCAATTGAATGATACTGATTAATCGGTAGGTTAAAAAGGGTTTGTTTTGTTTGGTCAGGCCATATTATGTTTACAGAATCTACTGTTGTTCCTTTTCCTAAACCAAAATGCACATAATGCGAACTCGATGCTTGATATCCTCTGGTGGTGGTATAGTATTTTCGTTGACTTTTTCCTTCATTAAAAACCTCAATGATTGCTCCTTTGCTCGTTTTTGGCTGGTCTTTTAATTGAAAAGCAATAAAGTTATTAGTCGTTGTATTCGTATTTTCCCATAAGGAAACGGGCTGATTAATATTATTGATGACCAAATCTAAATCTCCATCTTTATCCAAATCTGCATAAGCCGCACCATTGGAAAAGGTAGGCGTTCCCATTTGAGAAGTCGCAAGAGAAGCAAATTCTAGCTCCTCTTCTTGTAAAAAGAGTAAGTTTTGCAATTTTTGAGCAGGCATTTTATCTAAGAATTGGGTTAGTTCTGCTGCATTCAGTTTTTTGTTAGCCTTATGTCCTATCTGATTGACAAAATTGATATAATCTAAATCGTTCGGTCTTTTGACAATGCCATTACTGATAAAAATGTCTGCTAATCCATTATTATCAAAATCTTGCAAAAGCACCGACCAACTCCAATCCG
>CAZXYA010000095.1:0-20813 GCA_964644655.1 uncultured Saprospiraceae bacterium
TCGCCCTATGTTAATATCTGTCGCACCTTTGGTGCTTGTGCGTAACATCAGTTAATAATATCAATTTTTTAAAAGGTACAAAGGACAAATGAGTTATCTAATCATTTGGGTTTTCCTTTTTGTACCTATGCACCTTTATACCTTTAAGTAGTTATGATTATTTTAAAGTAAATCAACTAGGAAATTTACATCTGAGTAAAAATAAACCATATATAATTGTAAAAAATATTCAACACACATCACTTAAAAAATATAAAATGTCAGCTACTATTCCAGCAAAAGCAAAAGAATTAAGATCACTCGTAAAAAGTGATGGTACTTTAACTTTAAGTATTGAAAATATCGAAGTACCTCAACCTAAAGCCCATGAGGTCATTGTTAAAATTGAAGCTACGGCTATTAATCCATCAGATGTAGCGGTCGTTATTGGATTTTCTTCTTTAGGTACACCTAGTGTTTTTGGCACAAATGAAGCACCTAAAACACCCGTTCAGATTCCGTCAGCCTACTTACCTGCCTACAAAGGACGTTTTGGTATGTCATTACCTGGTGGGAATGAAGGTGCAGGTACAGTCGTAGCTGCAGGTGCAGATGCCCAACATTTATTAGGTAAAGTAGTCGCTCTTTTTGGGGGGAATACTTATGCTCAATATCGTTGTGTACCAGCCATGTCTTGTATGCCTATGAATGAGGGAACAACGGCAAGAGAGGCCTCCGCAGCCTGTGTTAACCCATTAACCGTTTTGGGGATGGTGGAAACCATGCGGATGGAAAATCATACGGCTATGATTAATACCGCAGCGGCTTCTAATTTGGGTCAAATGCTGGTTAAAGTTTGTAAAGATGATAATATTCCATTGGTAAATATTGTTCGGAAAGAAGCACAGGTAGAATTATTAAAATCTATTGGAGCAACTTATATTTGTAATTCTAGTTCTCCCACTTTTATGAAAGATTTAATTGCAGCAGTAGCAGAAACTGGCGCTACTTTGGGTTTTGATGCTATTGGTGGCGGCGATATGGTAGACAAATTACTATCCGCTATGGAAGCAGCCGAACAAAAGAAAGCTACTGCTTATAGTCGTTATGGTTCTGTCACGCATAAGCAAGTATATATTTATGGTGGTTTAGCACAAACGCCTACCACTTTAAAAAGAAGTTATGGGATGTATTGGGGCGTTGGCGGTTGGTTGATTACGCCAATTATTCAAAGAGTTGGACAGGAGAAGTTTGCGCAAATGCGACAACGAGTAGCAGATGAAATTAAGACTACTTTTAAAAGTGAATTTTATAAAGAAATCTCTTTAGAAGAGGCTATTTTGCCAGATACCATTTGTGCTTATGCCAAGCAAGAAAGTGGGAAGAAATATTTAGTAAATCCTTTTAAATAATAATTCGCAGAGGGCTTTGTGCAAAAGGCAAAGAATCGCATCATCTGTTAGCCTGTAACTTTTCGGTAGATTTGATAACGAATTAACTATATTTCATAGGGCAAGCCATACTATGCCCTTTGCCTTCTGCTCTTTGCTAAGTAGTTGCCATTAAACAATTTAATTCCTTAAAACAAAACGATGCCACATCCAAGTATTTACGCTAAAAAAACGCCCGACAAACCTGCTTTTATCATGACTGAAACAGGCGAAACGGTCACCTATGCTCAATTGGAAGCACAAAGCAATCAATTAGCCCATTTATTCCGAAAATTAGGGTTGAAACCAATGGATCATGTAGCCATCTTAATGGAAAATCACATCCGTTTTTTTTCGATTGTATGGGCCGCTATGCGTTCTGGTTTAATTATTACGCCTATGAGTACGCATCTTTTAGAGGAAGAAGTTGCTTATATTATCAATAATTGTGAAGCTAAACTATTTATTACGACTAAAAAATTCACCAATTTAGCGACTGGCTTAAAAGCCAAAGCGCCCAATGTGAATCATCATTTAATGATTGATGGTGTAGCAGCAGGTTTTAGTTCTTTTGAAGCAGCTATTGAAGGGTTGCCCATTCACCCAATTGCAGATGAAATTCAAGGCACTACCATGCTTTATTCTTCTGGTACAACTGGTCTTCCAAAGGGCGTCTTTACACCACCTCAGTCAGAAGACATTCACCAAACCAATCCAGTATTAGAATCTATTGGGCAGAATTTTAAATTTGGTCCACATGTACAATATCTCTCCCCCGCCCCATTATATCACGCCGCTCCAATGGCTTATAATATGGTCACTACGATGTTTGGTGGGACCTCTTTAATCATGAGTAAATTTGATGCGGTCAAATCATTGGCAGCTATCGAAAAATACAAAGCCAATTATAGTCAATGGGTGCCTATTATGTTCGTGCGTATGCTCAAATTACCAGAGACTGCCATCAAAAAATTTGATGTTAGTTCTATGATGTTAGCATTACATGCGGCTGCCCCCTGCCCTATTGAAATCAAGGAAAAAATGATTGACTGGTGGGGGCCCGTTTTATTTGAGTATTATGGCGCAAGTGAAGGCAATGGATTGACGGCTATCACATCTCAGGAATGGTTAACGCATAAAGGTTCTGTTGGAAAAGCATTCATGGGAGAATGTTTTATTTTAGATGATGAAGGCAAGGAAGTACCACGAGGGGAAATTGGTAATGTTTATTTTAAGGGAGGTAATGTTTTTAAATATCATAATGAATCCGCAAAAACCACTAAAGCTTATACTAAAGATGGGCGAAGCACGGTTGGAGATGTTGGTTTTATGGACAAAGAAGGCTATTTATATTTAACGGATCGTAAAAATTTCACCATTATTTCTGGTGGAGTTAATATTTATCCACAAGAAATTGAAAATCAAATTATTAATCATCCTAAAGTAGCGGATGTTGCTGTTTTTGGTATCCCACATGCCGAATTTGGACAGGAGGTAAAAGCAGTTGTGCAGCCCAAAAATTGGGCAGATGCTGGACCAGATTTAGAAGCGGAATTAATGGCTTTTTGTCGGGAACGATTGGCTAAAATAAAAGTGCCTCGGTCTTTTGATTTTGATCAAGAATTACCTCGGAAGGATAATGGGAAATTGTATAAGCGGCGGTTGGTGGAGCGGTATCAGTAAAATAATTAATAATTATCCGTGTCCCTTCATTTATCCGTGGTATTAATTGCTACCACAGATAAATGAAGGGACACGGATAGTAAACTTTAATAATTGATAATAGTATTTTTTGTACTGTTAGTTATTTGACTATTTAACATATCAGATACGTTTTGAAGTATTTTAGGCCTTGCCTGCTAATCAATCCTGAGCATATCTAGCAGCTATTTCACTTAATGCTTTATCTATCCTTTCTTTAGGTAACCAATTTTCCCCAAGCATTACTCCTTCAATTTTCTGGGCATTCTCTAAATGCTCCAAAGGATTCCCAGCTAATAAAACTAAATCTGCTGCTGCGCCTTTTTCAATCGTTCCATAAACGCCTTTTGCATCAAAAAATAGGGCAGGATTCACCGTACCCGCTTGCAATATTTTAAAATTAGAAAGTCCAGCATCTGCCATTGCCTTTAATTCGTGATGCAAAGAAAAACCGGGTACATTAAACACTTGTGGTGCATCAGACCCCAATAGGAAAGTAACGCCCGCAGCATCCATCTTTTGTAATATTTTTGTACGAATGGCAATATATCGTTCCCATTTTTCAGCATCATAAGTTGCACCACTAATCAATTGAGATTTACTTTGTCGCCAGGTAAAAAGTGTTTTAGGAGACATATATCTCATTTCGGGTGCTTGTAATAAAACTTCGGGTGGAGTCGGTGAAAACCAACGAGTAAATAGGGTCTGCGTGGTAACTATACTAACCTTATTTTCAATGGTTTTAGTTACCAAATCATCTATCAAAGTCTCGGCTGCTAGGTCTGTAAATTCATAGCCGAAAAAACCATTTTTGCTAGGATCTACATTCGTTGAGGCAGGAACCAAACCTTCCAAATAACCATCCAAATGATCAATCGTTTTATACTTAGCAGCTAAAGCTCGGTTAATGCCTACTTCGATTGGAACATGTCCAGCATAAGGAATACCTACTTCATTAGCTGTTTTTTCTACCTCATCCCAAACTTCCAATTTAATGCCTGGGTGAATCTTTAAAAAATCATAGCCATCTTTTTGATATTGAGTAATCTTTGTCCTAGCTTCCTCTGGAGTGGTAATGCTATTTCCATTTAAAGAAGGACTAGAGGTATAAATTCGAGGGCTTATAATTTCTTGGTTGGCTACTTGCGCTCTCAATTCCAAATGATAGGGATTTCCAAGCATCCCCCTAATATTAGTAATGCCTTGTGACAAATACAGCAATAAGGTTTCTTTTACTAGGGAATCATTCCCCTCCTCTGCTACAGGAATATGGGCATGCATTTCTGTCAATCCGGGCATTAGGAATTTAGCTGTTCCATCTATCATATTTTTTGCTTCAAAGGAAGTAGATGTACCAATATCAACTATTTTTCCAGCTTGAATTAATACAGTTTGATTGGTTAAAACTTGTTCGCTTGTCATTGGTAATACCGCAACATTTGTAATTGCATAATCTGCTTTAATGATAGTTTTTTTCGCTGCTGGTTCGGAAGTATTGCAACTCGACAAAAGGAAAAAACAACAAATTAGGTAACTAATATATTGGGTAAGAAATGGATTGAAAATAACTTTGCATTTTGTCTCCTTGCCTACGGCAACTCGATAGGGGGGCTTTATTTTTTTAGCGTCACTAGATAATAATTGGTTTAGCATTTTATTCGTATTAGGTAGTTATTTTATAGATGATTTTTATCTTATTTTTTTTAAAATATTTTAAATTTAATTTTAATGGCATCAACTTTGCATACTATTTAAATATCTTTCACCTCCTAATTTTGCACTCATGAGAGAACATCAAGAAAATATCTTAAGATTATTAATCCTTTGTTTGATTTATTTGTTTACTGCTTTATAAAAGATGATTGTCAGGATTTTTTAATTTTAATTTGCATTGATTGCTTATTGAGATTTGTTAATAAATTTTTTCATTAATACTTCCTGATCCAATCTAATTTTCACAAAATAGATACCGCTCTCTAAGTTTTTCAAATTCATTTCCAAAATAGTTCCACTAGTATAGCTATCTCTATTTTCTCTATAAACTTTTCTGCCAATAGCATCAAAAATTTCAATTTCCATAAATTGATTGGCTTCTGTATTTATTGCCAATTTAAAGACCCCTTTATTTGGATTTGGAAATAAATCAATTTCATAAACTGGCTCATAAAAAACCGTTGGAACAGTAGTCGTCACTTCGCTAAGTGGTGCATCAAACCTAAAATTAGCCGCTTTATCAAAACATAAATCGGTTAAATTATCTGGATCAATGTTTGGGTTGGTATTAGAGGTTAAGGTTGCACCACTTGCTAAAATGTCTAGGTCTTCGGCTGTTAAATTTTTATACAAGACAAAATGAATATGAGCAGCACTTGAACTACCTTCATTCCCTACCCTAGCGATCCAATCTCCTGCTTCTATTTCTTCTCCTACATTTATATTCGCATTTAATTCACTAAAATGACACGCCCGATAAGCAAAGGTAGGATTTTCTGTAGACTGAACGACTATATAATTACCGCAACCACTTGTACAAGTTGGATTATTACAATCAAAATTTAAACAGGCATCTTTTTTAAATAAAACCTTACCTGCCATTGGTGAAAAAAAATACATTTGACAATCTGAGTTGCCACCATTTATAAAATTCCAATCTTGAGCAAAACAATTATCTCCTGAGTGATGCCATCGCCCACTACTTTGCCAAAAGTGATCGTTCAAAAAAAACCACGTATTAACCACATCATCTGCAGTTATTAAAATCCCTTCTTCTTGGTTTTGCCATTGACTAGGGACATGAAAATCCCCAATAGGAAACTGATTGGGGTTATAAAAAGGCCAATATAAATGACTTAAATCTTGGCTCAACTGAAAGTTAGGATTTGGATTGGTTATAATCGAAAACGGAGTTGTATTAACTGCTTCAAAAGCTTCTCCTGATTGAAAAACAATCGTTTTTATCAAACAATTTTCGGCATTAATCGAAGGAATGATCCAATCATATTGAAAAGCTGGATTAGGACTAGAAGATTGCCAGATAATTTCCCAATTAGCTCCATTATCCATAGAGAACAGTATTTCTTTTCCAGAAATAACACCATTAACAGCTGCCTGTATTGACACAATATCTCCTGCTTCAAATTGTTCTCCTCCCTTGGGATAAACTAATTGAATATCAGGAGATTCGGCAGGTTCAAACCCTGATACACAAATATCTAAATTCCAAGTGGAGGGTTTAATACCTGCGCCTGTAAAATCATACACTCGAATATAATAAGTAGCTCCTATTTCTAAATCAGATACCGACAAATTTTCAACAGCCCCAGCTCCTCCTCCTTCATCAATACAAGCAATAAAAGTCCCCTCGCAATCTAATCCTTTCCTTAGTTCAACCACCGCATCTATTCCATTAGAAGGGTTAACCGATACTTGATGGAAAATAGAATCTGCCACAAAAGAAAACCAAATATCTTGCACCAATGCACTATTACAATTAGCCGCAGCTAAGGATTGGGTTGCATTTAACATACTAGCATTAAAAAAACAGCCCCCATTCATTGCGTTTAAAATAATAGCTCGATCACATTCATCATTGTCGGGTTGTGCTATTAAATTGATTTGCCAAACAAAAAGGAGTGGGAGGATAAAAAATAGGCGTCTTGTTTTTGACATTTGAATATATTAGCCATTTTAATAATTAAATCGGAGCAATCATTTCGCACCTAAAGCTAGTTAAAATCGTAAAATAGTTGTATTTTTTTAATAGATTAGTCGGGAGTTAGTAATTTTTTGTGGGGTTTGTCAACTAACTTATAATTTTTGGAGCAATAATTGATTTTTAGTAACTTGTAAAAAGGTATATTTGTTATTGTGAATATTATCAAACAAACTTTAAACACTATGAAATCCAAACAAGTATATTATTATTTTGTCCACTTACCAATTTCTTTATTTTCCCTTAGAAAAAGTCAACAATCCTATTGTTTTTTTTGACCTTTTAAAAACCTAACTGGAAATTTTGGGTTCAAGTTAGTTGTATCCTTGATCTACTTTTATAAGTCACTAATCCAAACCCCTAATTTCGAATTATCAACAAAATTGAAGAACTGGAAATTGATTAATGCATAGACTCATCATTTTATTTTTATTGTTCTGGAGTATAATTCTCGAAGGCCAAGAATATCGGATGGATGCCAACCTACCTCCAATAAATGATTGTAGTGGTTTCTTTACTGATAGTGGCGGTAGTGACCAAGATTATCAGAATAATGAAAACCTTTCTGCCATTATATGTAAAGATCCACAGGTAGGTACACATATCCGACTAACTTTTTCGAATATTGACCTTGCTCCAGGAGATAAATTATGTTTTTATGATGGCCTAAGTACAACTGCTGATTCCCTAATTTGTATAGAATCTTTTTTTAATGGCTTTCCAATAGTTGTTCAAGCAACTGCCGCCAATCCAAGTGGCTGTTTAACGGTCACTTTCAGAAGTAATAATTCCGGAGAAGTCGGTAGTGGTTGGCAAGCAAGCATTAATTGTATTCCTTCCTGTCAACTCATTCAAGCAGTCATCGAAAACACTAGTCCAAAAGCCGAGCCTTTAGAGCGAGGATTTATTGATATATGTCAAGGTGATCGAGTGTTTTTTAATGGAAATGCGGTTTATCCACAAGACAATTTAGTGTATGAACACAACAACAATACTAGTACATTCGAATGGGATTTTGGAGATGGTACTTTTGCGCTTGGTAATAATGTAAGTCATACTTATGAGCAATCAGGTGGTTATCAAGTAAGTCTAAGCGTAACAGATCAATTTGGCTGTACCAATGGTAATTTTGCTTTTCAAAGAGTTCGAGTAGCTACCAAACCCACCTTTAAAATTGGAGAAATTCCTGAAGTAATTTGCATTGGAGATACGATTCAATTAAGCGGCAATATCGAAGAAAATAATACGAATGCCACCGTTGCAGTCTGTAATCAACCCGGTGCTTTTTTATTCAATGGCGTACGGTCAGATTCTCTCGCCTTACCAGATGGAAATGGTGCTTCTTATCAAACAAGTATTAGATTTTCTGATTTTGCAGCGGGGCAAGTATTAACAGACATTCAAGATTTAGAATCTATCTGTGTAAATATGGAGCATTCGTGGTTACACGATATGGAAATTAGCATCACTTGCCCAAGTGGAAATACGGTACGACTACAAAATCAAGAAGTCATTAATAGAGAAGTTTATTTAGGTGTTCCCATTGATAATGATGGGATCGATCCTCAATTTGGACGAGGATTAGAATATTGTTGGACTCCCTTTTCTACCAATGGTACCTTAACTGAATTTTCTAATGATAATGATAATACTAGTCCAAACGAAACTTATCATTTACCATCAGGAGAATTTAGCTCTTTTGAGGATTTAGAAACACTTTTAGGCTGTCCATTAAATGGCGATTGGATTATTACGGTAACAGATTTATGGGAACAAGATAATGGCTGGATTTTTTCTTGGAGTATAGGGATTAATCCAGAATTATATCCAGCACTAGAAACATTCGAACCTCAAATAACTAATTATCAATGGCAAAATAGTCCTGATTTTGTCAATGTTAGTGCAGATGTAGTTATTGCCCAGCCAATAAGTTCAGGAACAGCTAGTTACACTTTTGAAGTAGCCGACGATTTTGGTTGTAGTAATGATACGTCTATACAAGTAAGCGTTTTGCCTAATAATCATCCAGATTGTTTGAACTGTGAAGATCATTTATTGCTAAAGGATAGTATTACTATTTGCCCAGAAGAAATCCTTAATTTAGAAAATTTTATTGACCCGTTTGCACTAGGGGTGGCAACTTTTGAATCCTTTCCTAATCAGGAATTTTCTAGAACGACCAACCCACCTCAAAATGCTTATGAAGCGCCCATTCAAGTAAGGAATGTACCAGATTCGGAAATAAAACCAGACGGTAGTAACCTAATTTCAGTTTGTATAAATTTAACCTCGGAATTTAATTCGGATTTAGCCATTACCTTAGTTTCTCCCAATGGAGTTCATTTAAATTTATCTTCTGAAAATGGTGGGAGGAATGATGGCTATATAAATACCTGTTTTACGGCAACTGCCAATCGCTCTATTACCGACCCTGTGGATGGGCCTTTTATGGGTAATTATTTACCAGAAGAACCTTTTAGTAATTTGGCAGGAACCGATGTCAATGGGATTTGGACGCTTCAATTATCGGATGATGCAGGCTTTGCAGAAACAGATGTCAATGTCTTAAAAGATTGGTCGATGACCTTTGTATCACCGACAAATGCTACTTTTGAATGGACACCAGCAGCAAGTTTATCTTGTTCTGAATGTACCAATCCTACCGCTACCCCATCAGTCTCAACTGCTTATGTGCTGGAAAAGAATTTCGAAGGTTGTCAAGTCTTCGATACCTTGCAGGTAATTGTTTTAGGAGAAGATCGCCCAACTGATATTCGAGAAGTAAGTCTAGCAGAAGGCAATTTATTGGTCACATGGGCACCAATTACAGGCATAGAAAATTATGAAGTAAGCCTGAATAGTGTAGATTGGCTGCCTGCTAATAATGGAGGGACTGAACATATTTTTGAGGGTCTAGCACAAAATGAGACTTTTAATGTCTTTGTTAGAGGTATCTACGCCGATAACCCTTGTCCCACTAAAGCAACTAGTAGAGCCGTTCGTTATCGTTTTTGTGATCTAGTTGCTGATTTAGGAAGTAGAAATTTAGTAACAAATTGTGCTGATGGGGATGATGCTTTTGTAGTGATAGTGGCAAATGGTGGTTCAGGTGGATATAACTATGCCCTAAACGATTCCCCTAGCCAATTTAATAATCGATTCGATCAATTAACCACAGGCACATATAGTGTTCTTGTGGAAGATAGCCAATCCTGTGCGGATACGCTCAACTTTAGCGTAACTGCCCCTCCTCCACTTAGTTTAAGTTTTGATAAAACAGATTTAGATTGTTTTGGAGACGATAACGGAATAGCTACGGTTTTTCCAACAGGAGGAGTAGGCGATTTTCGAGTAGTACAATGGTCTCATTCGGCAAGTACTGATTTTTCCACGACCGACCTCACTCAAGGACAATATTGGATTGAAATCGCTGATGCCAATAATTGTATCATCAGAGATACCTTTGAAATAATAGAACCAACTGAATTACAGGCATTGGCAACCGAAAGTCCTGTTACTTGTTTTGACGGTTCAGATGGTAAAGCAAGTGTAAAAGTAACAGATGGGACAACCCCTTATAATTTTGCTTGGGATAATGGGCAGATAGGCAGCGCTGCTATAGGCTTAGTTGCAGGAGATTACACTGTAACGGTGGAAGATGCCAATAATTGCAAAACAATTAGAACCATAACGGTAACCCAGCCAACAGACATTACTATTAATTTTCAAGAAGAAGCCATTTCTTGTCCTGAGGAACAAGATGGTGCTTTATTAGGAATAGTAGAAGGTGGTATTCCGCCCTACGATTATAAATGGAATACAGGACAAACCAATCAATTCAATTTTGGATTAGCTGCTGACCAGTATTTATTAACAGTAACAGATAGTAGAGGCTGTGGTAAAATAGCTACTACCCAACTAAGTGCCCCAAATGCTTTGGTCTTATCTACCGCTTCTACCACCCCTAGTTGTGAAAATAATGCAGATGGTTCTGCTACGGTTAATGTGATTGGAGGAACAGGTAATTATACTTTTCTTTGGAATGATTCAATGGGTCAAACTACTCAAACCGCTAATAATTTAGGCCCTAATACCTATGAAGTGACCGTTTTAGATGAAAATGGATGTAGCGCTACTCAAAGCGTAACGGTTAATCCCCCTACCGCAATTACAACTAATTTTGCCATCAATCCTGCAAGTTGCGCTGATAGAGCAGACGGAAGTGTTGTAGCTACAGTAGCCAATGGAAGCGGAAATTATACCTTCCTTTGGAATAACGGAAATACGACCGATACCAATACTCAGTTAACGCCTGGTCTATACACCGTAACCATTCAAGATGGAGACGCCTGTGCCATAATAGATACGATTACTATCACAAGCCCTGAAGCATTAACAGTAGATAGTATTCGGCAGACTATGCCCAATTGTAATGGCACCCCAACTGGCGTATTAGAAGCATTTGTTTCAGGAGGGACCGAACCTTATAATTTTAATTGGGACAATGATTTAGTAACTGCTAATCCTTATACTGCTGCGCTTGCAGGAATGCATACTCTAAGTTTGGTCGATGCCAATGGCTGCATCCTGCTTCCTCAGACTATTAATTTAGCAGAACCACTACGGCTTCAGGCAAATACAACCCAACAAGATGTGTTGTGCTTTAATGGAAATGATGGATTAGCCATCGTTAATCCTACAGGTGGAACAGCCCCTTATTTTTATTTATGGAATGATGAAAATGCCCAAACAACTGATACCGCTCGTAATTTGCAAGCAGGCAATTACGAAGTAATGATAATGGATGCCAATGGTTGCGATAGTCCAGTAAGCTTAACCATCAATCAACCTCTTACGCCTATTACTAGTCAAATTATTCAAACAGATACTGCTTGTTTTAAGCAAAATCAAAATAGTGCTTTCCTTACCCCTACTGGTGGTACAGGATCGACTTATCGTTTTGAATGGAGTAATGGTACTACCGAAGCTACCGTATCCAATTTAATTGCAGGCAATTATGAAGTCAGTATTTATGATGAAAATAATTGTCAAAAAATTGATGCCATCAATATTGTTGATTTAGATTCCATTACGTTTTCCATTATTGAAGTTAAGCCAAGTTGTTCGGATTCTGAGGATGGCCGTTTGGCTATTTCTCCGATCACCGGAGGAGGAGGAAATGGACAAGCAACCAATTATCAAATCAATTGGAGTACCACTCCAAATACCAATCAAGAAGTAATTGTCGATTTAATAGGCAATACCACTTATCAAGTAACGGTTACCGACCAGATTGGCTGTAGGCAAGTCATCGACCGATTTTTAGAAGCTCCTGAAGCAATTATGCTAAGCTTAGAAAAAGAAGACATTAGCTGTTTTGGTGCGAATGATGGACAATTAAATATCGCAGCCATTACAGGAAGTACAGCCATCAGCAATTATAATTGGAGTAATAATATCCCCGCTAATACCGAAGCAGTGGCTAATAATTTAACCGCAGGGAATTATAGTCTAACCATCACTAATGAAGATGGATGTATGGCAGCAACTACTGCGACCATTGAAGAACCTTCCGCAATACAAATCGAAGATTTCCAAATTACCCCCAATATTTGTAGTGATGCAAGTTTAGGTAAAATTTTATTGACTACATCAGGTGGAATTGGGGAATTAACCTACGAATGGTCTAATGGCAGTAATGGACAAGATTTAATAAATGTCCCCTCTGGTCCTTATAACGTAAACATTAGAGATGCTAATAATTGTGTGTTAGTCGATTCTTTTAATTTGAATGATCCTGATGCGCTTAGAGGGAATATTGAAACAATGGACGTTTCTTGTTTCGGAGATTCAGATGGACAAATAAACATCAATCCTTCGGGCGGAATACCACCTTATGTCTATAGTTTAAATGAAGCAACCTATAATGGCATACAAAATATCATTGGTTTAAGAGCAGGGACTTATACGGTATCTATCAAAGATAATAATAATTGCATTTGGCAAAGTAATACGATTAGCTTGACCAATCCTTTGCCATTTGAAGTAGGGATTAATAGTCCGAAAACACTTATAGAATTAGGCGACTCTCTCGATTTAACTGCAAGGTTTTTTAATCATATAGGCAATGTTCAGTATGATTGGACTGCGACTACTCCTAATACCTTTGATTGTCCTACTGTTTTATGTAGTAGTATAACCGTTACACCTAGTGTTAATACGACTTATGAGTTATACGCTGTTGATGACAAGGGCTGTGAAGCAAGTGCGACCTTAAATATTTTAGTCGCAAAGAATAAAAAGGTATTTGTGCCTACTGGTTTTACCCCAAATGGAGATGGGATTAATGATTTTTTAATCGTACATGGAGCCGAAGGAATTACCATTAAATCTTTCAAATTATTTGACCGCTGGGGCGAAACCATTTTTGAAACGACTGAAATGACCCCGAATAATTCTAAAAATACTTGGGATGGTACATTCAAAGGAGAACCCTTGAATACAGGAGTATATGTCTGGGTAATGGAGATAGATTTTGCGGATGGTACTACCGATATTTTTAAGGGTAGTACTAGTTTGATACGATAGTTTAAGGCTAGGTTGTTCAGAATATGGGATAAAGTTCTTCTGATTTTTGAAAGAGTGAAAAAATCTTAAATCTGAAATCATACATCATAAATCCATGTAGTTTTTACGGGACAGATTTATGATTCCTGCCTGCCGGCAGGCAGGTAAGATGTCTGAACTATGATTTCAGATTTCATGTTAAAAACAAAACTAATATTGTCATTCATGCTAAGGTTAGCTATATTTACGATAGTAAACTACCCGCTCAGTAGGTGTCTAAAAAGAAAACTCCAAATGGTTAACACGGTAACGGGATTATCCTATATACCTTTAAACCCTTGTACCTTTACACCCTCTAAGCAGTTAACTTCTTTTTTAACCTTTTATACGAATACGGATATATGACTAAAAAATTGGGTTTATTACAATTAGCGATTCTCTTTTACTGCCTTCTATCTTTTTCAACAAAAATGGAAGCACAAGACCCGCGTTTTGCCCAATTTTATGCTGCACCCGATCAGTTAAACCCTGCGCTTAATGTCGTCTATGATGGGCAAATGCGGTTCATTATTAATTATAGAGATCAATGGTCTTCTGTCTTAAATGATGTCCCCTTTCGTACCCTTTCCGTTCACTATGATTACCGAATGAATATTGGGCAAAACGATTATTTATCTATTGGTTTTAATGGCTTGCAAGATGAAGCAGGTATCTCTCGTTTGAAACGAACCAAAGGACAAGCCAATCTTGCTTTTATGAAATATTTGGGAGGCAATCGACAACGAGATTTTTATTTAGTCGCAGGAGCGCAAGCAGGTGTTGGGCAACATTCTTTAGATTGGAGTGACTTATGGTTTTCTGAACAATTTGATGCAGGAAATGTAGCCATTGATTTTAACTTACCCTCTGGAGAAGTAGAAAATAGAACAGGACGCGTTTTTCCAGACTTTAATGCAGGTTTATTGTGGTATATGGTGGGCGACGATTTTTCTTTTTATTTTGGTGGGGCTATCTATCATTTAAATACGCCTAATATTTCTATTTTTGATGATGGGGTAAATCGTTTAAACCGTAGGTATGTAGGTCATTTAGGTGGCGAAATAGCCATGAGTAAATTTTTAAGCTTATTACCAGCGGCTTCCGTTAATTTTCAAGGTCCTGCTACCGATGCAAATATTGGGCTTAATTTTCGTTATACTTCAGGAGAAAAAAATGACTTAGCACTCCGAATAGGCGGCTGGTCTCATATTGCAGGCAATCTAAACAACTCTTTTTCCTTAGAAGCTTTTACTGTCACTAGCATGCTAGAAATGAATACTTGGATGCTAGGGATTAGTTACGATATTAATACTTCCCAATTAACTCCTGCTTCTAATGCACGAGGCGCTTTTGAGGCTTCTTTCATTTATATTATTCCTAATAATGAAAACCGACGGAGTAAGGTTATTTGTCCTAAGTTTTAGATAGGAACTGTTGTCAGTTATATCTAATCACACATCACAAGTCATCACCCCATGCCTCAAAGCCTTCATCTTATCCTCCCAAGTAGGAATAAATTCTTGTCCTAGAAATCCTGTATAGCCTGTATCGACAATAGCTTTAATAATAGCTGGATAATATAATTCCTGAGTTTCATCTATTTCATTTCGACCAGGCACACCGCCCGTATGATAATGACAGATATAATCTTGATATTTTTTAATGGTGGCAATCACATCTCCTTCCATGATTTGCATGTGGTAAATATCATATAGCAATTTGAAATTAGGGGAGCCAATTTTTTCAACTAATGCTACTCCCCAAGGCGTTTTATCACATTGGTACCCCTTATGATTGACCTTGCTATTGAGTAATTCCATTGCTACCATGACATTATGTTTCTCCGCATGCTTAACAATCTTATCCAAACCAACGGCACAATTTTCTAAACCTACTTTATCATCTAAGCCATTTCGATTTCCAGAAAAGCAGATGATATTTTTAATCCCCATATCCGCTGCTTTTTCAATCAACTGATAATAAGGTTGTAATACCTTCTCATGATTTTTGGGATTATTCATCCCATCAGTTAAACTAATAAAATCAGCTGTTCCCATACCAACCGTCAATCCTTTTTTAACAATTACGTCCCATTCCGAAGGCTTTGTAATTTCAATAGATTGAATGCCCATATCTTTAGCGGAATCAATTAGTTCTTCTATTGGGATTTGGGAATAACACCAGCGACAAACTGAATGATTGACATTCCCTTTAAGGTTTGGGGTTTCGGTGGCTTGATTTTCTTTGGCAGTATCAGCTGGATTAGCACAGGATTGGCTCATGATAGTAGTCATGGCCCCTGCTACTGCTAAATTCTGGATTGCGGTTCTTCGTTTCATTATAATGCTTATTATTTTGTTAATTAGATTAGATAATACCGTTTAACAAAAGTTTATTTAGATTTACCTCGCCCCCTTAAAACCCCTTTTAATAGCAGTATAGCTGCGCTTGGAGGGCACGTTAAAATTACAAATTATTTATTGAACGATCTACTAAGTTGCCCATGACCCATTCACTTCTGAAAAAGGAACACATCCCTCATAATTACCTGGAACAGATTCGTATTTTAATACTTCTGTAGCGCCTACTTCGGACGTGAAATACCCTCGATAAATCATATCCTTCAAGCCGCCAAATAAAGTTGGTCCATCTGACTCAAGGGCTGCTTTCTCTTCTGCTTGTAAAAATGCTAATTGTTCTTCATCTGAGCATTTTAAGAAGCTTTTACCATTGGCAGCTTGACAAGCTTCTTCAAAAGCTTTAAAACCCATTTGTACCGCAGCTTGATCTTCTGCTGTCAATCGTAATTTGGCCACCTGGTCTACAAATTGCGGAATTAAGGCTTCTACTGCTCCTTCGGTATCTGTGGAAGGAATCAATATATCGGCAATTTTAGTGACTAACTTTCCTTGATCTACACTAAAAAAGTCAGGTGTCCAAACCTCGCCTTCTACTGGTGCGACACAACTATCAAAAATAGTCGCCATCGCAGAAGCAGAAAGGATGCCTCCCATAAAGAAGGCGGTATTTTTTATGGCTGTTCTTCTTTTCATTACTTTTTATTTTGTTGTTGCTGGTTATAGCAGAGCAACTAATAATTTTTCAATTGTTTAATAGACCTTATTCCAAAGGGTTTAGCGCTTTTATAGATTCTGTTTATTCAATTCTTCCACCGCATGATTGGCTGCTCTAGCCGTTAATGCCATATAAGTTAAGGAAGGATTTTGGCAACCAGCAGAAGTCATTGCAGCTCCATCAGTGACAAATACATTTTGGGCATCCCAAACTTGATTCCACTTATTCAAAACAGAGGTTTTCGGATCACGCCCCATTCTAGCGGTCCCCATTTCATGGATACCTAAACCGGGATAACTTCCTGCATTATAGGTATTGACATCTTTAAAACCCGCTGCCTCTAAAATTTCGGCAGCAGAAGTCATCATATCTTCTCGCATCTTATATTCATTCTCTTTCCATTCTGCATCAAACGTAATAGTGGGCATACCGTCAATATCTAAAATATCTCTATTCAGCGTCATTTTATTTTCGTGATAAGGCAAGCATTCTCCAAATGCAGTCATTCCCATTACCCAAGGACCAGGCTCTTGTACTAGTTCTTTAATTGGTTTGCCTACGGTCATTTCCTTGATAAAGCGGGTCCAATTCGTTCTACTAGCACCTCCTTGATACCCATATCCACGGATAAAGTCTTTTTTAGTCCCTGGTTGTCCCGGTAAATTTCTAAATCTAGGAATATAAATCCCATTTGCTCTTCGCCCTTTGTAGTAGCGATCATTAAATCCATCATATCTTCCTCTCGCTCCCAATTTGAAATGATGATCCATAATGTTATGACCAAGTTCTCCACTTGAACTACCTAAGCCATCTTCCCAAATATCATTAGCCGATTGCATTAAAATTTGAGTCGTTGGAATACAAGAAGCATTTAAGAAAACGATTTTAGAGAAAAAATCCATCGTTTCCTTGGTCTGACTATCTTTGATTCTTACCCCTTTCGCTTTTTTAGTATCCTTATCGTAAATAATTTCAGACACAATGGAAAAAGGACGTATCGTCAAATTACCCGTTGCTTCAGCAGCAGGTAAGGTAGAAGCATTACTACTAAAATATCCACCGTAAGGACAACCTCTCATACAAAGGTTACGAAACTGACATTTTCCTCTTCCATTATGAGGGATGGTTAAATTAGCATTTCTACCAATCGTTAAAATTCGGTCATTAAATTTTTTTGAAACGCTATCTCTTACATGTTTTTCCACACAGTTTAATTCCATAGGGGGCAAAAAATTCCCGTCTGGCAATTGTGCTAAACCTTCTTTTTGTCCACTAATTCCAGCAAATCCTTCTACATAATCATACCAAGGTGCCATATCTTTATAACGAATGGGCCAATCTACAGCAACTCCTTCTTTTTTATTAGCAGCAAAATCCATTTCGCTCAATCTATAACTTTGTCGGCCCCAAAGCAGCGACCTTCCTCCCACATGGTATCCTCTAATCCAATCAAATCGTTTTGTTTCTTGGTAAGGATGTTCGGTATCTTTCACCCACCAATGCTTAGTCGATTCTCGAATGGTATAGCCCGTTCGCATTTGTTTTTCATAATCTTTTGCCTCACTTACAGGCACTCTATCTCCATGAGGAAAATCCCAAGGATTCATGTTCATTGTTGGATAATCCTTAACATGTTCAATATTCCTACCTCGTTCTAAAACTAAGGTTTTTAATCCTTTTTCGGTTAATTCTTTAGCCGCCCAACCCCCACTAATACCTGATCCAACCACAATCGCATCATAAGTATTTTGGTCGTTTGCTCTTAAATTTAAATTCATTGAATAGTGTTTTGGTTTGGTAATTCATTAATTATTCAAATATTTTTCTTAAGAAAATTCAAAAAAATGTGTCTGACTTAGCCTGTTATTTTAGAAGGTTAAAACCATTTCAAAAGAACAACTTAGTCAGACACAATAGGTACCATTATAATCAATGGCAAAAAATTGTTTAAAAGTTTTTCGTTTTACTAGAATGCGTATAATACTTTTCGTTTTGGTAGTGCAAAATCTGGGAAGTGTAAGGGTTAATTTTAGTATTACCTTATTAAGATTAAAGTTTACAGATAGGTTTCTTTGGAGTTCTTTTCTAAAGAAGGTCAAATTAAACTAAAATTATTCATAAGAAAAAATATTTTATGTGAAATTTTATTTTTTTTAACGCTACAAAAACAAAATAATACTACCTAGTGAATAATTACTATTATAGATTTCTAGGCATTTTAATAAAATCTATTAGTTATCGTTAAGGAGGGCAGTTGAGCATTATAATCCAAGACACTTTTAATGAAAATCAAAAAACAATCAACTAAAAAATTGCTTAGATGAAATAAAAGTTGTATATACCTGCCTAATAAGCAAAAGGCATTGGGTTTTTAATATTTTTTTTCTATTCACAAGAATTATTTCACCTACTTTTGCCAAAATTGTTTAAAGAAAAAATTAGGGTTAAGGAACAACATTTTTCATCTATCTATCTGTTTTACCTTTCCTTAATCATTATTCATTAAAATTGTTATTTATATGGCGAAGTCGAAGCATTACAAGATGGGCGTAGGAATTTACTACTTTAACATCAAATCTGGGATTCAAAATATTGTAATTTCTAGGTCCTCAAAAGATGAAGCAATCAACTCTTATCTTATGTATAAAAAGGTTGGGAAAGATGCAGAATGGTTAGGATGCTGGGATGGAAAAAGATTCCAAGAGTCTACTGCTCCTAGTTTGAAGGATCAATAATAGAATAGGTGGGTTTCAATAAAACAACAACTATTGAAAGCAACCAACATAAAAAGGGCTTTAAACATGATTGTTTAAAGCCCTTTTTCGTTATTTATTGTGTGGTTATTTCGTCTTGGCTTTCCTCCGTTTCTTCTTCTACTGGAAGGATTACTGGAAAAGGTATTTCTCCTAGTTCTGCTACTACTTTATCTCTGATTGGGAAATAGGTAGGTTTCTCTTTTTCTGGCATTGGTTCTGGATTTGGAAGTTTTAATCTTAAATGATTGACCTGCCGACCATTTTTCCAAAATCTAAAACAAACATGAGGTCCTGTTGCTAAACCAGTAGACCCTACATATCCAATTACTTGACCTTGCTTTACTTGCACCCCACTTCTAATGCCCTTACCAAATTTGCTCATATGTAAATATTGGGTCGCATAAGTTTTATCATGCTTTATTTTCACATAATTGCCATTCCCTTTCCCATATCCTGCTCTAGTGACCACTCCATTGGCAACTGCCATAATAGGTGTGCCTCTTGCCGCTGCATAATCCGTTCCATAATGGGGTCGTACTCTTTTTAAGACAGGGTGAAATCTTCTTGGATTATAACTAGAAGATATTCTGGAATATTTTACAGGAGCTTTCAAAAATGGACTTTTCATCGGTCTTCCTTCTTCGTCGTAATAGCCTTTAAATTTTCCATTTTCATAATAAATCCCATAGTATTCATTATCATAATTTTTAAAGTAAGCGCCTAATACCTTTCCAATCCCCGCATATTTCCCGTCTATGGTACGCTCTTCATAAATCAATTTAAACTGATCTCCATTTTGAATATGATAAAAATCTAAAGACCATTGTAATACCCCTTCCATTTTATCAATTAAATCAATAGGAAATCCATAAGATTGCATAGTGACCCATAAAGAAGAATTAATCGTACCTGCTGCTTCCTTTATAGTTGTTTTTATTGGCCGATTAATGACTTTAGCATCTAATTGGTCTTTTAAGTCATACACCACATAAGAATAAACATCAGGTTCATAGATAAAATAATCCGCTCCTTTGGCGGTATCTCTAGTTAGAATGATATATTCTTTATTAGCCCTCAATTTTGTGACCGCAAAAGTATCTTTCACATTTCTCGCCAATTGGTCTATCTTCTGGTAATCTACTTTATGAGGTAATAATAATTCCGCTAAGAACTGATTATTTCTAATGGTATCAACGGTTACGTGAAAAGTATCTAAAGCAAAGCCATATTTAAGTTTTGGAACTTTTATTGGGAAAGCACTTAACTCCTTTTGAGCCGATAGCCCCCCAATTAAGGAAGCCTGCTGAGTTTTCTGAATATCTTTAGAGAGGAAAGTATTAATGAATATACCAACTAACAAAAGCATAATAAGGATACTTATAGATTGAAGTTTCCTAGTTGTGTATTTTTTCAACAAAGTAGTTTTAAATCGCAATTTCTCGTAAGGTTAATCAAAAAATAAGTTGTAAGGGAGTAGGAAATAAATAAGATACCAGTAAATGTGGTTTTAGTTTGTTCTTATACAAGGCATGAAGAAATACATTTCTGAACCGT
>CAZXYA010000096.1:0-20799 GCA_964644655.1 uncultured Saprospiraceae bacterium
AGCAGCGTAGCTGCGCTCGGGGGACACGTTAGAAGGTAAACTTATTTAATTTACAGTATACTATTACCATGTAAACTAAGTAAGTTTAAATCCTGCTCGTCGCCTCCCGACTAAAGTTCTCCTTCGGCGGGATAAGTTGCGGCGACTCCTTTTTGGATTTTAAAACAAAATTACCCCATGATTTCGGGTCATGGGGTAATTAAGTATACAAGTATCGAGCATTTATGAACAGTCATTCCAAATTTACAAAAGTTGCCGCTTCCACTTTTTCTCTTTCTTTAATAGCTTATAGAAACTTCGCAAATAAGCATGCATTTGACTTTTACTTTGTCCATTTAAATAGGGACATTCCTTAAAGGCGGTTAAGCTTTCCGCTTGTAAATTTTTAAACCTAGTGACTGTTTCCTCTAAGGCATTTGCCGACGTAAATCGTTCTACACAATACCTATCCGTAAACCGTTTTTGCTTATAATCAGGGTTCAATCGTGCATAAGAAGGGAAAACTAGGGCAGACATATCAAAATCATAAGGCACTATGACTATACTGTCATCAGCTGGTAACTGTACCAACTTGATATTTCTTTGCCTTTTAATATGCCAATCTAAATTTCCAATCATGTAATTAAAAAGGGTGGAATTTTGGTGTGAAGTGGCGGTTAATTTTGAAGCCGTTAAGCCATATTTTTCTACCAATTGCCCCCCAACACGAGCGGCCATTTCTTGATTATTTTCAATTAAAAAGGCTAAGTGCTTGGATTGTTCTGCTTTGTTCTTAGTATTAATATAGGTAATGTAGACTAAGTGAACTTTAAAACTTTGGGGCGTAATATTATTATAAAGTCGGTAGGCCCAATATTCTTTTAATAATACTTGTTCTGCATTTGGATTTTCCATACAATGCGTCACTAATTTTAGCTTATCAAAAGTGCTATCCATCTCCATTTTAGCCAATTCCTCATTATTAAAATTGAGTCGAAGTGGAGGAATTTCGCAATACCTTCTTCTGAAGACCCCTCTTGTCCGAATTTTAATCTTGAATTGTTCCGTTGTGCTATCTGAATGTACTAAAATTAAATTGGCTGCTTGCTCCTTACGCTCTTTTTTATTATTGAATAAAACGTCAAAATCGGCTTCCAACTGGATATGGTTAATTTCTTCTTTTACCAATTTTTGGAAAATAGAAGGATGGAGGGTGTCTGGTGTAGCATGCCCTTCAATTGGTTGGATGATTCCTAATAATAAGAGTAGCAGGATGGTAGTTTGTTGTAATTTTCTCATAATATAGGTAGTGTTTGTTAATATATTTATAGCTCTTCCTGGCCAATGGATTCGCAAGCAGGTAAATTAATGGATTTTTTCTTGCGCAAACCGTCTTCCATTCTGGTTACGCTAACGGTTGCTTCTGTTCCACAATAGCAAATGGAAGGACTCTGTTCATGGCCTCCTTTTGAACCATTAATTTCCCACAAAAAACTATATTTTTCGGATGCTTCAATATCTAGGATAATTAATGATTTTTCAGCAAAACAAGCCTGCATCGTTAATTCAAAATCAAAGTCGGCTAAGGGAGTCATTGCTTCCATAGCCAAGGGATCTTCATCACAAGCGGTTAGAGAGAATAAGGAAAGTAAGATAAAGAAGGAAATGTTTCTCATAATTTTAAATTTGTGAGGTTGTGTGTTAAAATGAAGTGAGGGGCAATAAAGCCCACTCAACTTCTCCGTTTTATGGGGTTAATGGTATTGAGACTTTTTGTTTTTAAACAAACTATTAAGCAGAAGATAAAGGGCACAATGGGGTTTTATAAGATAGAATATGGTAGTTTAAAATAAGCTGGCGCTTTAATTTATGGTTTTGGCCCTAAATCCTCTGCTAAATAGTTGGTTGGAATAGGTTTAAATGGCGACCTTTTTTCACATTTGAAAATTGGGTTTTGACCATCTGTATTTTCACATAGCAGTTTAATTAAAATAATTTTTTTTGTTTTTAATTTTAATTTGTCGAGTGACTTATGGGAATTGTTTTACAAAAGGAGTAACAGTCATTATTGGAATAATTTTGAATATGAAGGCAAGTTAGGTTAGCAGGAAGGAAATATAAAACGGTTTTCTCCGAATAGAGGGCTAGGCTTTCCGAATGGAAGGGAATGACTTCCGAGGATATTTGATAAAAGTTGTTAATTTAATTTTGTCTGACTACTTATATAATTCTAATCCGTTGAGTGAAGGCTTCTTTGTATGTTTTGCCGATGGGAATAGCTTTTTTAGAAATCACGATATGGGTTTCAGCTACTTCATCAATCTGTTGTAAATTGATAATGAAAGAGCGGTGAATTCTGAAAAATTGTGCACCTGCTAATTTTACGGCAAAACTTCTCAGTGGCATAGATAATAAATATTCGGTTTCTTTGGTCAATACTCGACAATAACTGCGCTCTGCTTCTATATATAAAATGTCATTTAGAAAAAGTTTGACCATCTTATTTTTATGGCGCACAAAAATGCGGTCCGATAAAATATAAGGGGCATCGTCGATTGTTGATTCCGCTTCCTTGGCGGATGCGACCTGCTGCTCCTGCATTCGGCTAAGTGTTAAGGCTATGGCTCTTTGCAAGTCTAATTTTTTATAAGGCTTGGAAATAAAAGCTTGGGGGCGGGTATGTTTGGCTCTTTCAAAAGTGGCTTCATCCGCATTGGCAGTTAAATAGATAATGGGAATATGGATGCCTTCCGCTTGTAATAAAGTAGCCGTTTCGACCCCATCAATTTTCCCATTGAGGTTAATGTCCATTAATAATAAATCGGGCTCGGCTTGTTGACAATGACTAATGGCTTCTTCCCCTCTTGGCAAAATCCCACTAACTTGATACCCCAATTGCTCTAAATGCAAAGAGATCTTTGCGGCAATAATCATCTCATCTTCAACAATTAATATTTTAATAAGCGACATTTTTTATGTTTAATTTATGATTTTTATTGGATTCCCTTCGGTATTTGTGTCTAATGATGCCAGATTCCTGAAACTTATAGCCCTTTTTAGTGCGTTAGATAAAAAAAGTGATAAAATCCCTGCCTGCGGCAGGCAGGCGTAGCTAACCTAATCCGTAGCTAATTAGTTTTTTAGCTACGGATTTTAAACAAATTAAAAAATTAACAACTATCAATTTTCAATCTGATTACCTATTATTTGTTACTCAATTGAAAATCAAAAGTAAAAGTAGTGCCATTTTCTACTTCTTCTTTTAGGTTGCCATTCAATTGTTTGGTTAATAAATAAATCAATTGTGAACCAAATCCCGTCCCTTTTATTGGGTCATTTGCTTGTTTCCCCACACCATTATCCGCAACAACCAATTGTAACTGTTGATTTTCTTTTTGAGTCAAATGAATGCGAATAATTCCTTTTTTATCTTGAAAAAGTGCTACCGGAAATGCATATTTCCAGGCATTGGTAATTAATTCATTAACAATTAGGCCAATTGGCGTAGCTACTTCAACATCTAGGTTAATTTTTTCCATATTCAAATCAATTTGCATTTTATCCCAAGCATTAAAAGATTCTAAAAGACTTTCCTTTAAGTTTTTAAAATAATCCAACATCTCTACACTTTTCAAATTTCCCTTTTGATACAGTTTTTGGTGAATAATGCCCATACTTTGTACTCTATTTTGACTATCCATTAGAATACTTTGGGTTATTGAATCAGGTAGTTGAGCAGCTTGTAATTCTAGTAAACTACTTACAATTTCTAAATTATTTTTAACTCGGTGATGTATTTCTTTGATTAATACTTCATTTTCTTTGTTTTTTTCTGCTAATAATTGATTCGATTCACCCAATTGTTGATTAGACATTCGTAAAGCTTCGTTACTAACTTTTCTGGTTTTTGCATTTCGATAAGTTTGAAAAAACAATAAACCAAGAATGCCCGTAAATCCCAAAGCCAACCATTGTTGAATTCGCTGTTGACTCAATCTTTGTTTTTGAGTAGCGATGGTCGCTGCATTTTTTTCCGCTTCGTATTTGGCTTGTAACTCCTCCATTTTTAGATTGGCGGTATTAACTGTTTCTAGTGCTTCGTATTTTTCAAAGGCTAAATGATATTTGTAAGCTGATTTATATTGATTTAATGCTTCACAATTTTTGGATAGCAATTCATAAGTATAACCAAGAAACCGTTCTGCTTTTACGGTTGGATGCTGCAACAAAGTCAAGCAAAGGGCCTGTGATAGTTTATAAGCTTCTTGGGCATGTAAAATTTTAGCTTTTTGAAAAATATAGGCGGCATCTACCAAGGAAGTCCCGTTATCGCTAATTAAAACCTGCAAAGCCTCATTATCTGTGAGTGCTTGGTTATATTGGTTTAATTGCATATAAGCTTTTGCCCGATTATAGAGTGCTTTTCCTAGATAGTGATTATTGGTCGTCTTATTGGCAGTAGGGTTATCTTGTGGAATCGTTTGCATCAATTCATTGGCGGCTTTTAAGGCCGCTTGTGGATTACCCAATTGAAGATAGCCCGTTATCTTATTTTCCATAAGCACCGCTATTCGATAGATTTGTCCATGTTTTTGATAGATTTGAATACTTTTGTCGATATATTCCAAAGCTTCCGTTACTTTTCGGGCATTGATAAAATTATAGCTAATGGCATAATAGGCATAGGCTAGGCTCAACTCGTCTTCCAATTTTTCTGCAATGGCTATGGCTTGGCGGGCTTGCTGCAAAGCCCTGTCGGCATTTCTCGTTTGCCCGTATAACAAGCTTAATTTTCCATGTGCCCTTGCTTGTTGTTTTAGTAAATTAGCGGTTTCAAATATATTTATAGCGGTTTGATAAGTTTCTTCTGATGTTTTGACTTGATTGAGACTTTGATACAACCAACCCAATTCCACAGTTAATTCCCCTTGCCATTTAGGTAAATCCTTTTGCTTTGCCAATGCAATCCCTTTTTGAGCATATTGAATTGGTAAATTAGAAGCACGAACACTTAGATTATTTAGATTATCAAGAATGAATTGCAATTTAGTCGTGTCTGGTTGATTGCTTTTGAGTATTTTGTCAAATTGTTTTTGATAAGCAAGCCCCTCTCCTGACGGGTTATGAGCAGTCGCAGTAGTATAAAAGGTTATACCAATAATAATCTGTAAAATTAACCGTATAAAACCATCCTTTAGATGGTTTAAAGTAGGCTGTTCAGGACTAGCAATGAAATCCTCCTGCTTTTTGATTCGAATACCTTCTGAATAGCCTCGCTTGGAGATTTTTTCTTCCTTGTTATTATTACCAAATAGTTTGGAGGCTTTTGACTCTTCTTGTTCCATAAAGATTCTGCATTATATGATTACGGCCATTGTGAAAATAGCTGGTGTTTTATCCCTTCAACATTAGATATTTGCGGAAAGCATTCCGTTGTTGAGCAACATCTGCTTGTATGTTATTGATGACGGCTAAGTATCGAGTATCCCCTTTAAAATCATCAAAAATGGGATCAATTAATAAATAATGCCAATCGGGCATCACTTTTCCATTATAATACTTTGCCAATTGGTTCATTGCTAAATCTGATTCTCCTTGCATGATATAATTTCTAACCTTAAATAGTTCCCTAGTTCTGGTTTCCCAAATTTGGTCGCCTGTAGGATTAACATTGGCAACAATCTGATGGGCATATTTTTCAAAGAGTTGATTAGCTTTTCCCTGTTGGTCAATTCGTCCAAGACTGTAAATATATTTTTGTAGTTTTTCCTGTAAACCTAGTTGACGATTATAGCCTGAAAACATGGTTTGCTGGAAATAATCAGTCGTTAATAAATCTTGATGTTGTTGCTCAAAAACATCGACTACCTTTTGAAAATCCTTTTTATAATAATAAATATTGGCTGCCAAAGTTGGATTATGTTTTTGAGCATCTTTGTCCATTGCCATTAATAGTTGTAGGTATTTTTCTGCACCTTCAAAATCTCCTTGTAGCAGGGCATTATTTTCTCGTCTTTTATAATAAAACAAGCTATCCTGTCTGGTTGCTAGTCTAAATTGGGTCATTTCTGCAGACAATTCTTCTTTCATCTCTAGTTGTGCCAATAGGTAAACATACGTTCTTAAATACTTTGGCGCATTAGATACTTGTTGGATCGTTTGGTAAGCCCTACTAGCAGCAGCATCTAATTGGCTATTATGCGCAAATAGCATAGCTAAATTTCTAGCTAAAAAAATATGATTAGGCGCTAAATCTATTCCTTTTTCATATGCTTTGATAGCTAAATCATTTTTTCCATTATCCGTATAAGTCTGTGCCAAACGATTGATAAACTTAGGCGATAAAGGATTCAAACGCATGGCATTTTCTAAAACAGCTAAAGATAATTCAAAATCTTTTTCTATTTCTATTTCTGCATGCGCATACCAAAAATAGACATCGGCATAATTGGGATTGATCGCAATTGCTTTGACATAAGCTTTTCTGGCATTTTCAATATCTCCTTTATCGTAATGATATAATGTGCATTCCAAGCCATAGATTTCGGCAAGATTCGGGTTAATTTGTTTGGCTTTTTCCAGATAATCCCAAGCAAGTGCATAATTTGTTTTAGAATCGGCAGAAGCATACTCTACCAATAGATAATAAATTTCTCCCAATTTAAGGTAAGCTTGCGCAAAATTGGGATCTAATTTAATCGCCTTTTTTAAATGTTTTTCTGCTGCTAAAATGGAAGTGTCGATTCGTTCTTCTACCAAATGCCTGCCTTTTAAGTAAGCTTCATACGCTTCCAAATTTCGAGTAGGCGGAGTTGTCAATGCAACTCTTTGAGTATTGGAAATAGTTGTCTGTAAGACGGCTGCAATTTCTTGGGCAATTTCTGATTGTATATCAAAAATATTATCGGCAGTTAAAGTTCTATCATAACTTTCTGACCAAATCCGACTACCTGTTTTGGCTTTTACTAATTGTACATTGATGCGTACTTGATTTCCTGCCCGCCGAACGCTTCCTTCCAAGATATTAGCTACGCCGAGCATATCGGCTATTTCAAATATTGGCTGCTTGCTGTCTTTGAAGCGCAATACAGAGGTTCGAGAGATAACTTTCATATTGCCTATTTTGGATAAATGGGACAATAAATCATCGTGCATTCCATCCGAAAAATAATCGTTTTTCCTATCCATACTCATATTGGCAAAAGGCAAAACAGCTATAGAATTATCTTGTAGCTTGGGGCTGGAAATTATCTTTGTCTGTGGCGTATTAGATGCTGTTGTTGTTTTAAATTGCCAAAAGGCAAGCGTTCCTAATAAAAAAACTCCAATAATTGCAGAGAATAGCCATTTGGATTTATTGGTAAGGGCGCCAATTTTTTCACTAATATTTGCTTTCTTAGGAATGGCAAAATTATCATTGGTTAAAGCAAAAACTTCTATCTTTTCTTCGACATGTTTAAATTGAAAATTACCTAAACTAACCGTTTCAAATTCTGGATGATTTTTGATGCGTTTTGCTACATCTTGAGAGAATAATACACTTCCTGCGACACCAATAGACTCTATACGAGCGGCAATATTGATACCATTACCAAAAACATCATTTCCTTTTCGAACAAATTCTCCTACATGAATGCCAATTCGCAAAGGTAGTTTCGGACTTTCCTGGAAAGCTATTTGTATGTCTTGGGCACACTCTACTGCATCTACGGTACTTGAAAATAATAATAAGGTACCATCTCCATAGGTTTTGATGATTTCTCCATCATAAGAATTGGCATTGGTCTTAATAACATTCTGAAAACGACTCAAAATAGCTATTGCATCTGCTTCATCTTTTTGCATTAAAGCAGTATATCCAACAATATCAGCAAATAGAATAGCCGCAAGTTGCCGACTTTTTGAGGTAACCATAGTATGTTTAATGTTATTTTATGTAGTTGCTAATAAGTTACAAGATACAAAAACTTGGTAAAAGGGGAAAGATTAAGCTAGTTTAAATGCTAATACATAATCAAGCATACATTTTAAACAGGCGACGGAAATAGTTTCCTAAAAGTAAAAACGTCCCTAGAAGGCCCTTCTGCCCATAATTGTGCTAATTTTTGTTCTGCTTCAGCTAATGTAGGAATATGCCCTTTTGGAATCCACCATAACGCAAGATGGCTTTTTTTCATAGAGACAAACCACTCTTTGCGTTGAATAAAAACTTTCAAATGGTCACCTTTATAGATAAAATCTTTTAATGCGGCTATATTTTCCCAAACCGTCATATTCACTAGAATATTAGGGTTGTCAAATATAACAAAATTAACGGCTGTTTCTGTTTCATCTTTTAATATCCAAACAAAACCAGGACTATTTTCTCCTGCTGCGTTTATAGTAGGCAATTGATCTACAAAATTTTTCATTCTCGGATCATTTAATGGGAAACGAGCTTCTACTATGTTGATTTGGGCTAAGTGGTAGGTCATCTGTATTTATTTTGTATTAAAATTAGTAGGGCGCCAGATAAAAAACTAATGATTATCCTCCGATAAAATCGGGATAAACGGTGGCTAAACCCATTCGTGGCCAATATTTTTTTAGCAACGGATTAATATTAGCAGCATTGCTTGGCCTCCACGGTAGTTTCTCCATTCTGGATCCCAAAAAGTGATTGGCACATAAGCCAACTGCTTGTCATCCGTAGATATTTCCTCAAAAGCAGCACGTGGAATATCCATTGTTATTGGTAAACCATCTTCTGTCAAAACAATCTGAAACCCCATAACGTTCTTTTTTTGTACTTTTTTAATACATTCATTAAAAACATTTTAATGTCCAACTTAAACAAGATTTTTTTAATAATTTTGGTATTTATAGGCTTACTTTTAACGGCTTGCCAAACAAGTGAAACAAGCAATCAACCCAATAATAATTATGTAATTAGTGGAAAAGTAGCGGTGCCGATAGCAGATGGAACAGCCATTCTTTCTCTATTTGATCCCATTACTCAAGTAAAAACTCCTTTGGATACTGCTGCTATTGCTTCTGATGGGAGTTATGAGTTAAACTTTGAATTTAGCCATCCTGATTTATTTCGGGTCGATTTTTTTAAGAAGCAATATGCCATGTTAGTGATCGCAGAAGGGCAAAATAATATCCAATTAGATGTAGAAGGCGTGTCGAAAGGGAAAGCCAATATCAAAGGGTCACCTGATTCTGAAAAATTATTGGCCTACGATAATTTTAGGTTGGCATCTAATGCCAGAGTTGTTAAACCAACTTATGATGCGATGCGTGCGGCGTCTAAAGAAAATAATCATGCCGCAGAAATTGAAGCTGTACAAAATTATGCACATGCAAGTGAAGCTCATCGAGTGGAATTACTAGATTTTACGGCTAAAGAAATCGGTACTTCTATTGCACTTTTTGGTTCGATGCTGCGTTGGACGGGGGATGAAGAAGTAGGTAGATTGGATAAATTAGTGCAAGATTTTAAGGCAGTACATCCTAATTTGAAGATGACCAAAATCATGGAAGATAAAGTAGAACGGTTTAAAAAAGTAGCTTTGGGCGCCATTACTCCTGCTATAGTTTTACCAGATACATCTGGAAATACTTTTAGTTTGATGGAGGCAAAAGGAAAATATACTTTAATTGATTTTTGGGCATCTTGGTGTACGCCTTGTCTATTACAAATTCCAGATCTGAAGGAAGCTTATGCCGAATTTCATCCAAAAGGCTTCGAAATCTTAGGCGTCTCTGTTGATTCTAAAGGGGATCGTTGGAGAAATTCTATTGTTAAATATGATATGACTTGGCCACAGGTTTCAGACTTAAAAGGTTGGGGATCTGCTTCTGCTGCAGCCTATAATGTGACCTTTATTCCTTTTAATGTATTGATTGATGAAGAAGGGAAAATCATTGCTAAAAATTTGCATAGCAAGGCATTGATGCAGCAGTTGGAGGATTTATTGAAGTAGGGAGGGAGTAGAATTATTTAATAAACTTATTTAATTTACATAATACTAACTAAGTAATACTTGACTAATTATGGAAAACTTATATAATCTACTACCTTCAAAAAAACGATTACTTATTTTGCGATCAAAGGTCTTGATAATTACTTTTTTTCTGCTTAGCTCAATGATGCTTATGGCTCAAGGAGCGTCCACCCTAAAGGATACACTTGAACCTTTAGGTCTTTTTGAAACGCTTTTTCAAGAAGATATTATTCAATTGGATTTAACCACCAATTTCAAACAATTAATTAAGCGGAAGAAAAAGGAAGAACGTTTTGCTGCCCATCTGAAAATTACTGACCAAATGGGAAAAAAACAAGATTGGGAGGTGGAAGTGAGAGCCAGAGGAAATCAACGTAAGAAAATCTGTTATTTTCCTCCCCTAAAGATTTATTTTCCAAAATCAGAATTGAAAGCTAGAGGCTATCATAAAAAGTATAATGATTACAAGTTGGTTGTTAAATGTAAGGGGAGCGATTTCTATAATGACTTTGTATTAAAAGAGTATTTGGTCTATAAATTATATAATTTACTAACTGATATTAGTTTTCGAGTCCAATTGGTGCGCATTAATATAACCGATGAAAATAATGCGAGGAAACCGCTAACTACTTATGGATATATCATTGAAAATGAAGATGAAATGGCTGCCAGATTGGGAGGGAAAATAATAGAGCAAGAGGTATTGTCTCCTAAAGTAGTTGACCCTGATTTATATGATCGAATGTGTTTGTTCCAATTTATGATTGGCAACACAGATTGGTATGCTTATATTAATCATAATATGAAAATCATGACGGCAAAGGGTTTTGATAAACCCGTTTTAATTCCTTATGATTTTGATTATTCAGGCATCGTGAGTACTAATTATGCCACACCTAATAATAATTATCCTTTAGAAGATATTAAAGATCGTTACTTTTTAGGGAGGTGTAGACCTACAAAAGTCTATGCTAAGCATCTGGATTTTTTCAAGACGAAAAAAGAAGCTTTACTCGCTTATCCTGAATCATTGTCTTTTTTACCTCAATTATCCAAAGATAATATGCATCAATATTTAACCGATTTTTTTAGGATTATTGAAAGTCCCAAAATGACGAAAACTATGATTTTGGAGCATTGTGGGCGACATGTAAAAATTGTTAAATAAAAGGAAATTTAATCATTCAATTTGACCAATCCTTTAAAATCAAGATTTTCAAACAAGTCGCTCATCAAGCCGTCTTCTTTAAATCGATTAGACCAAAATTCGGCATGATTCGCTAAGGCTTTTTTTAGTGAATTAATCGCATTTGCCGACTGATTTAAAGCTACTTCAATACGAGCTTGGTGATAGTATTTAGCACCAAAAGCATCATGTCGAGGTGGTAAATCTGCCATTGAATGAATCTTTTGAATTTGAGCAATCGCTTTATTAAACTCCTGACTTTTCGCATAACAAACGCCTAATAAACCGATTAATTCCATTTTATGTCGAGCAGATTTTTCGGAAGCAATCGCTGTTTTTAGTTGTTTAATAGCTTGTTGGTAATCTCGTTGATAGAAAATAGCAATTGCGGCATTGCGTTGGTCTTTTGGTAAGCGCTTATTAGCCCAAGCATCATATTTATTAGCATAAGCAGCTAATAAATCAGTATTGCCCACCATCAATAATTCATTACAAATGGCTCGATAGAGAAAGCCCATGTTGGTGGATTTTCCTTTATCATCATAAATGCCAGCCTTTTGATAGCTGGTGAAATATTGAGCTAATAAATCTTGTCGGTCTAATTGAATCAATGCTTTTAAATGCTCTCTTGCCAAGCCTCGATACATTTTAGGATAATTATAATTTTCGACTAATGTTAAGATGACTTGATATTGTCTCAATTGATAATAGGCTTTGGCCATTCGAGCGATTCTGCCATTGAATTCAGCCGATGTATCTTGATGGGTTTTATCGAAATTCATCAAAATCGTTAATGCCTTATGCGGATAATTGGCTTTTAAGTAATTGGTACCTGTTTCATAATTTATCTCCTCATTATTAGGGGCTTGTTGATAAAGTTCCTCGTATAGTTGAGCGGCTTTTAACCATTCCCCTTTTTTACTGGTAGTAGCGACTAATTGATGTAAATTTTTGGAAGTGGTGTTTGGAAAGGTCTTATGGGCTGTTTCTTTTTCTGATATATTACAAGCAATAAAGAAACATATAGTTAGTAGGATAAAAAAATACCGAATCATCTGAATAGTTTGTGATCAATTTACATTATGCAAGATTTGTAACTCAAATGTAACACTCCTAATAGATATTTGCACTATATATTAATTAATAGATTAATTAATATAGCGCTCTCAAATGATGAGGGAAGGCAATTTTTATTTATTGTCTTTCCCATTTTTTTTGGACAACGAATAAATTTCCTAGCTACTTCATATCGTAATCTCAATCCGATTATTTTCAGGATCTAAAACAACACTTTCATAATAACCATCTCCTGTCCAGCGTGGTTCGCCTACAACTTGAAAGCCATCTGTTCTAAGTGTTTCCGTTAAGGTATCAACTGTCTCTTTGTTACCAACAGAAATAGCAAAATGAATAATGCCGATATATTCTTTCATTAAATCATTCCCATTTGCTGAAATATTCGGGCGATTCATCAACTCTAAACGACAGCCTTCAGTAAAGGTTAAAAAGTAAGATTCAAATTGCTTTTTATCATTTCGATATTTGGCATTCGCTTTCCCATGAAAATAGGTTTCATAAAAAATTTTCATTCCTTCCAAATCCTTGACCCATATCGCTAAGTGCTCTATTTTCATTTTATTGAATTTTTATATTTGAGGTAAATTTAGTAAAGATAAAGGGTAACTATTCACCACTAAAATATAGTATAGTTTTTTCTACCATTTAGTCATTTAAGTTCATTTAATCTACTTTATTTTTTCCTTGAATGTACTTAAGTATCTTAAATGGTAAAAATATAGAAGCCGATTAAATCTGCGAAATAGTTACCTATAAAGATAAGAAAAAGAAAACAAAAATGTTAAGAAGTTATATTTTTAAATAAAAATATGTTTTGTAAATTATTGATTATCAATTACATATATATTCTGTAACTAATTTTATCTTAATTAAACTAAAAAATTAGTTGATTCGCCTAATTTTTTAGTTTAACTTTGCATTGTGCTATTTCTGAAAGCACTCAATCATCAAAAAATAGAACGATGGAAAAATTAACGAAAAGAGAAGATCAAATAATGCGGATTTTATGGCAATTAGAAAAAGCTTTTGTAAAGGAAATTATAGCCGAGTTTCCTGAACCGAAACCACATTATAACACCGTTTCTACAATTATTAAAATTTTAAAAAATAAAGGATATATTGATTATAAGGCATTTGGGACGACCCACCAATATTTTCCGATTATTGAGAAAAAAGATGAATACCAAAAGACAGAAGTCAGCAATGTACTAAAGACCTATTTTAGTGGCTCGCCTTCTAAAATGATGCTGCATTTTGCCAAAGAAGATAAACTATCAGAAGAAGAATTGAAAGAAATATTAGAGCTGATTCAAAAGAAGAAATGAGGTGTCAGGCATAAGGTATCAGATGTCAGGTTAGCAGAGCCCGACGCCTAATACCTGACACCCGATACCTTTAAACCCTTGCACCTTTAAACCTGTCAAGATGTTACCCTATATTTTTCATGTATCCCTACTCATAACCACCTGCTATTTACTCTATCGTTTATTGTGGGAAAAAGAAACATATTTCCAGTTAAATCGCTGGATTTTGATTACTTGTTTGTTACTTTCTTTTGGGCTACCCTTGTTGACTGTACCAGAAAATTGGTCGTTACAAAAAAGGGTAGTTCAACAGGAGATTTTAGTAGGGGAAAACGAGGAAGAAAAGCTTGTTGGTATTTCTGAAATAGAAGCCGAGTCAATTGTCAATATAGAAAATGAAAGAACGGAGGAAGTTTCTTTTACTGAAAATTTAATTAAAAATATCTCAGAGAAAACGGCATTATCGGAAGAACAAAGAGAAGAAGAAGTAGCAAATAACCAATTGTTTTCGTGGACTAAAAAACTAAATTTCTGGCAAATCATCCAATATGTTTATTTAGGTGGGTTGATTATTTTTAGTTTAAATTTTTTGATTCAATTGATGCTCATCATTTTTCAACGACAGACGAATCCAACCATTCAAGATGGGCGGTTTACTATTGTTGAAATTAATCAAGATAAAGCCCCTTTTTCTTTTGGTAATAATATTTTTATCAACCCCACCAAATATGATTGGGACACTTATAATCAGATTTTAGACCACGAAAAAATCCATAGTGAGCAACGACATACCTTCGATATTTTATTGGCAGAATTAGCAGTAATCGTGCAATGGTTTAATCCATTTGCTTGGTTGTATCGCAAAGCAGTAGAAAATAATTTAGAATACTTGACCGACTATAATATGCTAGATAAAGGGACAGAACCAGAATCTTATCAAATGAATTTACTACGGGTTTCTGTACCCCAATTACCACTCAACCTGACGACTAATTACAATCAATCATTTTTAAAAAAACGTATTGCTATGATGAATGTTAAGAAATCATCTGCTAGTAGCAGTTGGAAATATTTGTTATTATTTCCGCTACTAGCCCTGACTGTTATTACTTTAAACCCTGTTCAATTACAATCACAAAACGTGAAATCGCTCGAAGAGAAAGCAAAGAAAGACAAAGAAAAACAAGAAAAGAAAAGTTTTTGGGATAGATGGAGTGTACCAACACCTCCTGCTCCACCAGCGCCGCCAAGCCCTCCTGCACCTCCAAGTCCAACTGTTCCACCAGCGCCTCCCGCTCCACCTTCACCACCAAGTCCTCCTGCTCCACCAGCAGGTGTATCCTCTAAGACTACTATGATTGGTGATTGGTCGGTGAATACCAATAACAAAACAAAGGGGAATGGAGCAATTGTTATGGAAGATAAGCAAAGGATTCATATTAGTGGTGCTTCTTCTTTTGATGATGAAAATATTGTCGTCCATAGTGGGACAGTGAGTATTGATGGTGCGATCTATAGTTTTACAACAAAAGGCAATTGGTCTGGAAAATTTAATGGCAATCAACTTTGTCTACAATTATCTAATGAAGATCGTGTGAAAGACTATAGTTTTTCTATCAGTTTTTGTGATAGAGATTTTGGCCCATCTATTTACTCAAATGCCAAAGGACCGTTTAATTTAAAGCGATCCGCAGGAATATTAACTTTAACGGGTGATTTTAAGGGTAAAAAAGGACGAGGTGAATATACTTTTACAGAAGATACTAGTTTTAGAAATTACTTAGCTAGTGAAGGTTATGACTATGTAACAGAGAACTTGATGATGCATTTGTATATCTCTGAGGTGGATAAAAGTTATTTTGCTTTTTTGAAAAAAGAAGGTTATGGAAACCTACCTAAGGAGGAATTAGAACATTTAGTGCATCATCGGGTACGAGAAGAAAAATTAAGGGAATATATGAAGTCCTTTAAAAAATTGAATATAGCTAAACCTAAAATGAGTGAACTAGTGCAATTGGTTATTCATGATATTTCTCCAGAATATCTTCAAGAAATGGGGGGTGATTTATTTGATGATTTATCTATCGACCAAATAGTAGAAGCTGCTATACATGGAGTAGAACCGAAATATATCAAAAAAATACACCAATTAGGTTATGCCGATTTGGAATTTCGAGACATTATTGAATTTGCAATACATGGCGTACAAACCGATTATATTGCGGCTTTGAAAGAAGCCGATTTAGGACTAAATCAAAGAGAAATTATAGAAGCGGCTATCCACGGCATAGATGAAGATTTTGTAATAAAGATTTCTAAGGCAGGATTCGAAAATTTGAATTTTCAAGATATTATCCAATTTGGTGTGCATGGGATTGATGCAGATTATATCAGCGAAATTAAAAATATTGGTGTAAATATTAACCAATCCCAAATCGTAGAAGCGGCAATACATGGGGTTAGGCCTAGGACTATTAAGGCATTTCAAAAACTAGGTATTGGCGAAAATTCTTTATCCGAAATTATAGAATTGAGTGTACATGGCATAGATGCAGATTATGTTGAAGCCTTTAGAGATTTAGGATATAATAATCTTTCTGCTGGAAAGATAGTAGAAGCTCGAATACATGGTATTGACCCAGATGATGTGGAAGCACTTCAAGATTTAGGATATAAAAATATTCCAATTAGTAAATTAGTGGAATTACGTGTACACGGAGTAAGCCCTTCTTTTATTGAAAGGGTGCAAGAACGAAATGATGCTAAAGATTTTTCTTTGAATGATTATATAAATATGAAAATTCATGGACGAACTACGCCTTTGAAGCGACAGGAGTGATAGAAATAGAATTGGAGATGAGTTAATAAGGTGATGAGGTTAAATCTCATGACCTCATTAACTTATCCTTTCCTTACCCGCTAATCTCTACCATTCACATAATTAAAAACAAAGGCAGCAACTGCGCCTGCTCCTAAATTGGCGACTAAAAAGACCCAAATATCTGGCCAAGCCTTGATACCAGCTAAAGAAATACCAGTAGCTACAGCAGGATTAAAAGCGCCACCTGACACACCACCTAAAGCATAAGCCATCGCTAAAACTGTAAAACCAATAGCCAATCCATAAAAAGAGTTGCCTTCAGTTCCTTTTGCGGTAGCCGTTTGTAAAACAACATAAACTAAGGCAAAAGTGCCCAAAAATTCAGCTATTAAGGAAGGGACCACATTTAACCGAGTAGTTACTGCATCAGCTGCGCCCATAGCGCCTAAGAGAATGGCAGCGATAGAAGCAGCCACGACTCCACCTAAAATTTGTGCGATCCAATATGGGGCAATATCCTTAGCATCCAGTTTTCCTCTAAGAAATACACCTAGTGTTACCGCTGGATTATAGTGAGCCCCTGAAATATGTCCACCTGCAAAAATCATCACCATTAAAGCACTACCTATTGCAATAGGAGCGAAGTTTCCTGCTCCTCCTAATACAGTCATACAGACGGTTAATACTAGGAAGAAAGTACCAATAAATTCTACTAAATACTTTTTCATTTTTTGTTTGTTTTGTTTGAAAATGTTAAAAAATTAAGTAAACATAATCAATTTTTACTATTAAAAAAGTATTTTACATTGTTTTTGTTGATTATACAACGTCGAATTAGATAGGTTTTTTTATCAATTATATTTATTTTTCAAATAAATTGTTTTGATTGAACCTAAAATATCTTTGGCTACAAAAAATTTATTCATTCTACAATTCCAGAAGAAATAATTCTAAGTATTTTAGCTAATAGAGAAGATTTAGAACCTATAGCGTTAATTCGTTTAATCCTACATCTAACAGACAACAGCTATAAACTGTCAGGAATTTAACTTCAGAACCAATAAGTACTCAGACATAATTAGTTTTAATTTTCAGACAGGATTACAAGATTTACATGATTTTGATTTTCAATGAGTTAAATCCTGTCAATCCTGAAATCCTGTCAAAAGAAATATAAAGATAATTTTGTCCAGCTACTTAGTAATAAAAAAGGCGATGATTGATCAATCATCGCCTTTTTCAATATAAGGTTAAGCTTATCAATAAAGCCGATTCACCAAAAACTTCCCTGCCATAACAGGTCGCTTAGGCAATTTTAATTGGTAATAATATAAACCATTTTGATATTCTTTTACTTCCAATCGAACCGTCTCTGTACTTTGACTATCAATCGTCTGTGTATGCACAATTTGCCCAAAAGTATTGACTACTTGTAAGATACCCGTTTCTTTTGTTTCATTTTCTATACGGATAAAAAACTCAGTTTGAGCTGGATTCGGATAAGCGGCTACTTGTAAGGGCTGTGTTTCTCTAATCGTTAAAGTATTGGTTAGGTTAATGGATGCTTCACAAAGTACTTGGTAATCTCCATCCAGCACTTGAACGATATATGCGCCAGGTAGTAGATTGCTGGCGGTGATGGTACTACCACATTCCCAAGTACAAGCAAAAACTTCTTTGTACCTGGTGTCTAATACCTTCATATGATAATTCTTGGTGGCATCACCCACTAATTTTACCGTTCCATTGGCATAAGTAAGCATTGCATCGCCACAAGTTAATAGACCATCTTCTGATTCTGGTTCAGATTCAGATTCAGGTTCATCGGTATCTCCCAAAGTAATAGCTTGTTCGCAGATTCGATTCCAATTCGCATCATAAATTTTTACTAGATAGTCCCCTGTTGGTAAATTAGCTGTTTGTTGACTGCCACAATTTTCAGAGCAATCAAAGATTTCTTGATACTCATTATTGACATCGTGTACTTTGAAGAAATAATTAGCGGTTGGATTACCTTCCATGATGATCGTTTCCGAATCATAACTAATCGTAATTTCGCCACATGCTATTGTCGTTAATTGGCAGGCTCCTTCGGTCCAAGATTTTAAGCCTAAAGATTGGGCAACACATTCATTATCATAAGTTCTGCCATCACAAGCACAAACAGGCTCGTAAATTTCTTCGCAAGGCGCACCAGGCGTTGGTAAGCCAAAACAATCATCTGAATCTGGGCAAATACCTTCTGTCCAAGATTTGATACCAGCAGCCTCTGCTTCACAAGCATTATTATAAGTGAGGTTATTACAACCACAAACAGGTTCAAATACTTGTGGACAAACTACATCTGCTATAGGTTCACCTAAACATTCCTCACAAGTCCCGTCAAAGGCAACTTCCACGCCTGCGCAGGCTGCTTCGCATTCATTAATGTAAGTTATTCCGTCAACTCCACAAACAGGTAGCGCTACTGCTGGGCAAACACAGGGACACTCGCCTTCTGCAATAATGTCCACCCCCGCGCAATCAGCTTCACAGCGATTATTATAAGTAATGCCATCTACACCACAAACGGGTTCAAATTCTCGGGTGCAAATACAAGGTGTACAATCATCTTCTAAAATGATTTCTGTTTTTTCTGCTCGACTAAAAAAATCCCCACAAGTACTCGGTAGTTCTCCACCGCCATCATTACAAAATTCCTCTCCTGTGTCACAATCGACCACTCGATTAGGCACGTCTGCACAGCTGATATTATCGCCTAAAAATACTAAAAAGCTTTTGCCATCTAATTCATAAACCGCAATTTCTGACAAACATTGACTACATAAATCAGTATTAAAAGTAATGCGAGCCAATAAATCACAAGTCGTTACGGGCGCACATTCGCCTTCGGCAATAATATCAACTCCCGCACAATCTGCCAAACAACGGTTGCTATAAGTAATACCATCTACGCCACAAACAGGGGCAAATTCTGTGTCACATGCACAAGGCTGGCATTCGCCTTCAGCGACTATTTCTACGCCTTCGCAGGCTGCTTCGCATTTATTGCCGTAGGTTTGCCCATCCACCCCACAAACGGGGGCATAAACATCTGGACAGATACAAGATTGACATTCGCCTTCTGCTGCTACTTCTACTCCTACACAAGCTGCCTCACATTCATTACTGTAGGTCTTGCCATCCACTCCACAAACGGGTGTATAAATTTCTGGGCAAATGCAACTTCCACAATCTTGTTGAACAATGGTTTCTAATTTTTCGGCATTGTCTAAAAACCCATCACAAGTAGCTCCTATTAATCCACCAATAACACAAAATTCTTCGCCCGTATCGCAGTCGATAACCTTCGTTTGTCCGTCTGATAATATGACATTATCTGCTACAAAAACTAGAAAGCTTTGACCTGCTAACTCATAAACGGCAATTTCTGTTAATCCTTGTTCGCATAAATTGGTTGGCAAGGTAATTCGAGCTAATAAATCACAAGTTGTTACTGGGGCACATTCTCCTTCTGCTACTACTTCTACTCCTGCACAAGCTGCTTCGCATTCATTGCCATAGGTCTGTCCATCTGCTCCACAAACTGGCATAAAAACAGCAGGACAAATACAACCGTCTATAGAAATATCAATAATGGTATCGCATAAGCTATTCCAATCGACATCAAATAATTGGGCTTGTACATGATAGTCTCCTGCATTCAAATTATTGATTTCGACTTCCCTACCACAATTATCATTACACTCAAATACTCGTTCCCAATTGGCATCAAATACTTTAATAATTGCTTTTGGTGCAGTAATATTATTCACTTGGATAGTTGTATTAGTGCTACTTACTTCTAGGTTATTGCATTCCGTTGCAAAGGTGAAAGACCAAGAAAGGGTTAATAGTAAGAAAGTTGTAAACAATGTTTTTAAGGACATAAGTCGGTTTTGGTGTAACTGTTGATTCATATTTTTAGTTTTTTTCAAATATTGAGGGTTATTTTTATAGATAGGACAAAGGCCCTAAATGGTTGGGGAGAACTTTGAAAAATTAAAGCAATAAATGTGGATAATAGAATGGAGTAGTTGTAAATGGATGTATAAAAATAAGGAAAAAGGGTAATAATTGCTAATATTAGAAGTGATTCCCTACTAAATCCTTTATTTTTGATTTTATTTATTCTCTACCGTACACTTTTTACTGACCCCATATTTTAGCCGCCGAAGGCGGCGTTTTTAAAAAGTGTACGGTAGAGAATTTATTTATTCACATAACCAAAGTTTCTAAGAATGAGAACAACAGAAAGCCTTATTGGTTAAAGTATTATCAAATTTAGGTATATTAGAAGCTTACTAGTAGACATTTTTTAGGACACAGCGCGCGCAGAGAAGACACAAAGTATTAACCGCAAAAAGATAGCAATTTGAAAATGATAGATTGAGGTGCAGCGCA
>CAZXYA010000097.1:0-20797 GCA_964644655.1 uncultured Saprospiraceae bacterium
TGTTGGACCTGATGTAATCTGGATAACCCCTCCTAAACTATTTCTCCAAGAGTCCCGACCATCGCCTGTTCCCTCCGCTAAAGTGTTATCTTCAAATCCACCTTCCGCAAGCATTGTCAATTCTGCCGCCTCTATTGAAAAGTCATCTATTCTAGTCTCTACCCCTTCATTGGTGAAAAAGATGGCTATCTCTGATCTACCTCCTGAATTAAAAGTTATAGTTTCAGCGATATAAGCATTCGCATCCGTCTGATCATTTACGGTAGTTGAAGCAAGTGTAGCTCCAGCTACTTGAGATATATCAGTCAAAGTAGAACCATCTAAAATGGCAACAGTCAGACTTCCTTCAGGACTCGTTTTCATCGTGTAATTAAAAGTCACGTTATATATCGTATTAGGCTCTACCATTACTCGTTGATAACCGATACGAGATCCGTCACTAGGTAACTTAGCCGCCTGAGAACCAGTTACTGTTGGACCTGATGTAATTTGGATCACCCCTCCTAATGCACTATTTCTCCAACAATCACGACCATCTAACCTTGAACCACAAGCTGCTGCGGAAGGATCATTATCTTCAAAACTAGCTTCGCTAATCGTTGCGATGAATCCTTGCGAAATGGTTACATCAAATTGCTTCGAGTCTTGAAGACCAGTTACACTCGTGGAAGTCAAGGTTACGGTATAAATACCATCTTCCCGGTAAGTATGGGAAGCAGTCATTCCTGTAAATTGAAAACCATCTCCAAATTCCCATAATAGTTCTACTGCTCCCACGGAAGCATCCGCAAAATTTACGGTTCGATAATCCTCTGGATCTACCTCCCAAGTACAATCAACAGTAACGGGTGCTTGTATATCAATTCCCCTTTCTAAAGTACCAGTCAAACCACTAGCACCAGTCACCTCAAGCGTAACCGTGTAAGTATCAGGAGTCGCATAAACATGAGTTGGAGATTCCTCTGTTGAAGTGTTTCCATCACCAAAATCCCAAAGATAGCTTTCCGCATCCTTAGAGGTATTCGTAAATGTGTATTCTAAGAAGTTCTCGTCACTCTGTGCCACATCAAATCCTGCAGAAGGAGGTACTGCACCCTCTGCACCAACGTCAATTGAGAAATTATCCAATCTAGCTTCAACCGGACCATTAAAGAAATAAATGCCGATCACATTATTGTCTCCAGAATTAAAAGATAATTGCTGTTCTAAATATTCATCAGGATTCGATGCGTCAGTTACAGTTACTGAAGCGAGCGTTCCCTCACTAGCTTCTTCTCTAGTGGTAATAGGTCCAAATTGTGTTGCGCCCACTACAGATACAACTACCCAAGGGTCAGGCGAATCATCTCTCATCGTGTACCAAAATCTCAGGTCATAGTTCGTATTCGCTTCTACAGCAATTTCTTGATAACCAACACGAGATTGGTCATTAGGTAACTTAGCACCTTGAGAGCCAAATGTTACTGGACTACCTGTAATTTGAATAACCCCGCCTATACTTGTTCTCCAAGAATCCCGTCCATCACCAGAACCATCTGGTAGGGAATTATCTTCAAAACCTGCTTCTTGGATAATTGGTTGAAATGGCCCCTCTACCACCATCACTTCTATAGTCGTCACGCCTGTTTCTCCTCTTCCATCGCTCGCAGTTAAGGTTACTGGAAAAGTCCCCTCTCCTGAAAATGTAAAAATAGGATCTTGTTCAGTTGAGGTATTCCCTCCTCCAAAGTCCCACACGAATGTGGTAGATTCAAAAGAAAGGTTCGTAAATTTAACTGTTCTAAAGTCTTCCAAAGTAGAAGCATAGGAAAAGTTCGCCACAGGCAAATCTGTGTCAGCTATAGAATTTGCTTCTGGTAAGTCAAAGTCAAAAGCATCTCGACAACTATTTAATGTTAAAGCGATGAAAGCCGCACATAAAAATAGCTTAGCTGTTATTGAGATAAAATTAAATTTATTGTTCATTTTATTATTTTTTTATTTAATACCCAGGATTTTGGGTTAATATTCCACGGCTTAAATTAATTTCTCTTGATGGAATTGGTAGTAATAACTTTCTAGCATCATAATCAGTAAATCCGTTTTCAGCAGCATGTGCACCTAAGACTGCATCCGCAACGCCAAATCTCACCAAATCATGGAAACGATGATTTTCGAATGCCAATTCTACCCGTCTCTCCATCAATAAATCACCAGAAGTTAGTGCAGCAGGACGATCAGCTGGATCAAAACCTGCTCTGGTTCTAACCGCCATATAGGACTCTATTGCCGCCCCACTTGATGTTTGACCTCCACCAGCCAAAATAGCCTCTGCATGCAATAATAATACATCTGCATATCGTAAAACAATAAAGTCATTTCCAGCATCACCTGGGCTTGGACCATAGGTAGGCGGGAATACGGAAACGTCAGACCCATCAGGTAAAAATTTTGTCACTTCATTCTTCGAACCAAATGTTACAAAAGAAACTTCGGTTCTATTTCCTCCAAATACCGTAAAATCTGCTACGAGATTAGGGTTCGCAAGATTTAAACCATCTTGTCTTCCTTGTCGGACGGTAGAGGTAAATTCTGCTGAAAAACCTTGACTTTCCTGTGAATTTCCAGTTTGATATTGAATAGCAAAAATAATTTCATCATTCAATTCATCGTAAAAAACATCTCTGAAATTATTTTGTAAACTAAATTCACCGCTATTGATGATGGCCTCCAATAATTGCTGAGCACCTGCATAATCAGGGCTTGCTTGAGACATCAACACTTTTGCCAAAATACCTTGTGCTGCTGCTCTAGAAGCTCTAGACTTAAAGCTATTATCCAGATTAGTAACCGCATCTTGTAAGTCTGAAATAATTTGCGCATAAACCTGGTCTTCTGCTACTCTTGTAAAAAGTAATTCATCTTCTCCTGGACTTACTACTGTAGTTACCAGAGGTACTGCCCCATACAATCTTACTAATCGGAAATAAGCAATCGCTCTCAAAAATCTCGCTTCAGCTGCATAAGCCGCCTGATTGCTTGCGTCTGCAACATCAATAAAATTGAGTACATTATTGGCTCTAAAAATAATCTGGTACATCGATTGCCAATAATCTTCTGATTGTACATTGGTAGGGTCAACTCTATATCTGTGAAAATCAGCTCTAGAACCTTCTAAGGTTGCTGTACTTGTATTATCACTACGCATTTCAGTCACCATAAATTCAAATTGTAAACCACGGTTAAATCTATTCGTATTAGACTCCGTATTTACATTGACTCCCTGTAAGGCATCATAGATTCCTGTAATCCCAGCCAATACATCATCATCTGATGCAAAAAATGACTCAACAACGATAGCAGAATCTGGTATTGGATTTAAAAAGTCATCGCTACAGGAATTGAAAACCAGACCTATTATTAGAAGGAATATATATTTAGTATATTTCATTGTTATTATTATTAATTAAAATTGAATATTCACCCCGCCTGATACTGTTCTAAATAACGGAGTACCTGCTCTTTGAGAACCATAGGCAGTAGGTGTATTATTACCGTCAATAAATTCAGGATTGAATCCATTGTAATCATCATCGGTATTATAAATTAAATTCTGACCAGTTAGATAAACTCTTACATTAGTTAATCCTAATGAGGAGATTTTAGCCACAGGGACGTTATACCCAATATTTATATTCCTCAATGAAAAGTAGCTGGCACTCTGTACAATATCGTTCGTATGTACTCTTTGTTGTAAAAATGAAGCATGAGAAATGACTCCATCCTCAATCACCTGTTGTATGTTACTAGTAGAACCTTGCCAGTGTGTACCAAAATATTGATCCCCCACATTTTTTATTTCAGCCCCTAGGCTTCCTTGAATCATAATAGACAAATCAAAATTACCAAATTGAAATTCATTGGTGAAACTCCAAATTAAGTCTGCATAAGGATCTCCAAGAATCGTTCGATCAGCATCTGTTATTAAACCATCACCATTTAAATCTTTAACGACTACATCTTCTGATACCCCATTAATTGGAATATAAGGAGAGTCATAATATTGAGTACCTAATTCTACGTCTTCATCAACTACAAATCCAAAGAAAGAGGAGATAGGATTACCTACAGAATTAATCCATAAGGAGTTTCTTCCAAATCCATCTACTGTCAATTGACCATCTGATTCACCAAAACTGATTAATTCATTATCGTTTGTTGATGCAATAAATGTAGAATTCCACTTAAATCTACTATTCGCAACATTTCTAGTTCTTAATTCCAATTCGAATCCACTATTCCGTACTTCTCCTAAATTTACGATACCCGCATCAAATCCAGTAACATAAGAAACTGGGTTTTCTAATAGTAATTGATCACTCGTTCTTACATAATAATCCAAAGATCCTGTTATTCTATTATTTGCAAATCCAAAATCAATTCCAGGATTAAATTCCTCAGAAGATTCCCATTGCAACAAAGCATTCGCTATATTAAGCGGAGAAACACCACCAGCAATACCACCTTCAATGACTGCATTAGTGTTATCTAATAATGCCAAATAAGGATAGTTGTTAATAATATCATCCCCTACATTAAAGTTTTCATTACCCGTAAATCCGTAACTGGCTCTAAACTTCAATCTGCTTATAAGGCCATTACCAGCAAGAAAATCTTCATTGTGTGCATTCCAACCAAAAGAAATAGCTGGGAAATCACCCCATTTTGAGTCTCTTCCAAAAACAGAACTACCATCTCGTCTGTAGGAAGCATTAATCAAGTATTTATTATCGAAAGCATAATTAACCCTAGCAAAATAACCAATTTTGTTTTGTTCAACATTGGTTTCTGTCCATTCAGAAACGATGGTAGCTCCTTGTAAGTTTTTAAGCAAATCATTCGTAAATCCAGATCCTGTAATATCGCTATTCTCAGTTTGTCTTGTTTGAATAGTTGCACCGACTAAAATACCTAAATCACTATTACCCATTGATTTATTATAAGCCAATGTATTATCCGATATTATTCTAGTACGGGCTCTATTTTGCAAATTATATTGCGCTCTACTTGCCCCTGCTGAATGATGCTCTGTTCCATCATATCTTGTTCTTTTACGATTTTCAAAAGTTGCACCAAGAGATGTTTTCGCAGTAAGCCCATCAATAATTTCATAACTCAAATAGGTCCGAGCTAACAAATTCGTTCTAAACTCATAATGTTCTCTTTCTACATATTGAGCATAAGGATTCTGATCACCAGAGGTACGAGGTCTACTAGCACCAAAATCATCATTAGGATCTATATCTATATTCACTAAATGATCTTCATTAAAATAATCTCCTATACCAACATCCGGGTATTCATCTCTATCAATATATGGAAGCGTTGCTTCTGTATGATGAATAAGCAACCATGGAGATTGCCTGATTGGGTTATGTATAGAAGTTGGCAACCTTCTTCGTTCTGAATAAGAAGGGGAAGCATTAAATCCAAATTTTAAGTTGTCTGCTATCTTAGCTTCTATCTTTATTTTTCCAGCATATAATCGGTAGTCATCCGTAATTACTACTCCTTCATCACCCACTGTTCTTAATGATGCACTAAATTTTACATTTTCTCCTCCTCCTCTTGCAGCAAAAGAATGACTTGAAATATTTCCACCATCAAAAAATACATCTTGCCAATCTCTATCTACACCAGTATCTCCAACTAATTGAAGCGCATATAAGGTATGATTAGTTTGCGTACCAGATTCCGCTAATTCTCTTGCAGCCCACTCCGCCGTACTCTTTTTATACTCATCACTTCCAAATGCCTCTTTTCTACCGAAGTAAGTATCATAAGTAAATTTCGTTTTTCCAGTTTCACCACTTTTTGTAGTAATCAGAATTACACCATTTGAACCTTCACTACCATAGATAGCCGCAGATGCTGCATCTTTTAAGATTTCAAATGATTGGATATCATTGATATCTAAATTTCCTAGAAAATCAGAATCTACTACTAGACCATCTACTACTACGGCAGGTCCAGAATCACCATTTACCGATCCAAATCCTCTAATAGTAATAGTCGGAGCCGCACCAGCTTCTGCTGAAGTAGTTTGGATATTCACCCCAGACACTTGGCCTATTAGGGCATCATCAATTCTAGGTACCGCAATTTGGTCTAATTTCTCGTTTACAACCTTAGAAACAGAACCGGTCAAGTGAGATTTTTTTTGCGTACCATATCCAATTACAACAACTTCATCAAGTTGTGCAACATCCTCACTTAAACCTAAATCAATAACTGTTTGATTTTCAATGGAAACTTCTAAATCTTTATATCCAGTATAGCTAAAAACTATCACATCACCATTATCGGCATCTATAGAGTAAAAACCATCAAGATCTGTAATAGTACCTCTAGCAGTACCTTTAACTAATACATTCACCCCAATTAAAGGGTCACCAGAATCAGCATCTGTAACTGTTCCAGTAATCGTACGGGCTATTTTTTCTTCCGAATAAATATTGTTATTTAATCCTGTGTCTCCTCTAGAAAAGATAGGAAACAGGAGCATCATAACACAAAACATGCATCCTACTTTGATGCCATTCATTTTTTTTGTTAAATTGTCCACCATAATTCAATGATTTAAAACTGTTTGATAAAATGGCTCAACTACTAGTGAGCTTCATTAAGCAGATAACGATTCAATTTTCAGCAAAACGACAATGACTTAAAGTTCTACCAGGCTTTAAGTACAGTCATTTTTTCTAACTTAAATAATCTATTTTAGTTAGCTAAAATGTTATGATTGATTATCAATGGTTATTAAAAGAATTGCTGTCTCAAAAGTTGAAAGGATTTAAATCTTCCATTACCAAATCTATATTCAGGGGGCTCATGAGATGTCCACTCTTTCTTATTTTTCTTTTAACGTCTGACTATAGTCAGTTACATCTTGCAAATGTTCTTCCATCGCTTTAGCAGCTAATTCTGGCGCTTGATTAACGATGTGTTCTAATATTACTTTGTGTTCTTCTAAAGATTTATAAAATCTTCCGTCTTTACATACTTCTAGTTTCTGAAAATTCTTGACAATATCAGGTGTAATAATTAACATCAAAGATTTTAAGACAGAATTTCGACCAGCCTCCGCTATCTTTAAATGAAATAATAAATCTTCTTCTACTGCTGGTAAATCCTGTTTAACTTTAGCCTCATAAGCATCTAAGGCATTTTTCATATTGATAATATCTTCTGTAGTCCGGCGCATTGCTGCTGTTCTAGCAGCCTGCATTTCTAGTAAAAGCCTCGTTTCGACCAAATCACTAAAATCACTATCTTCTAATTTCAAAACATCCGTTATTAAACCCTCAAGTGCTGTCAAACCAATACCTGCCACTACGGTTCCACTCTGAGGCATCGTTTTTAAAATGCCATAAAAATCCAGTTTAGCAATAGCATCTCTTACATGTGTTCGACCAACCCCTAATCGCTCTGCCAATTTTCGCTCAGAAGGTAATTTATCTCCTGGCTTCAATTGCCCAGAAGTAATTAAACTTCTAATCTGTTTGATTATCTTACCCACAGGCGTTTCCACCGCTATTTCCCGAAAGTTTTTTAACATATTTAATTTAGCTTCAAGTGTAAATTTACCATAAAACTGGTAAACCAATTATTGGTTGACCAGTTTTATATCAAACAAAGGTAATAGAATAACTTGGTTGACCAATTTTTTTTTCATCTTATTTCATAACAATACAATATTTTCACTTAACCCCCAATGCTTTCTTTGTATCTTTACTTTTTAAAAAATAACGACAATCACTTTATATACTATTGATAATCAAATTAATACGATAAATAAATATACTTTTTTTATAAAAATTAAAAAATCTCAAACAAATATTAAAAAAACAATTATTTATATTATAATATATACTTTTTATTCATCATTCACTAATCCTAGTAATACTCCCAAAAAATTGGTTGACCAAAATATTCGTGATTTAATCATCCAAAATGGTCGAGTGGTTAATCCAGTTAATCAGACGGATACTCGGTCAGTATATGTTTTGATTGGTGGGCAAGAAGTGATTTCAAAAGGGGTTTTAGAGTATGTTTTTCTTGGAAAACATCTTTCTTTACAGGAATGTGACTCAGTAAAAAATGCATGGTAATAAAATTAAAAATGGGTGATACTTTTAAAGTATCACCCATTTTTATCTATAGCATACTAATGAAGTAGAATCATCTAAACCATCCTTCAACTTGATAGATCAGTAAATCAAAGATATTTTAATCTTTCAATTCTTTCTTCTCTGTTTCTTTCATCCCTTCTTTGATTTCAGATTCAATCGTCGCTTTAGCGCTATTAAATTCTTTGATGCCTTTTCCAATGCCTCGCATTAGTTCAGGAATCTTTTTGCCGCCAAATAATAATAATACGATAAAAAGGATGACAAAAATTTCTGTACCACCAGGCAATCCAAATAGAAATATATTTTCCATAATAAATTTAAATTTAACTGTTTATAGATTTGCTACTATGTTCTATAAAGAATAGTAGCGTTTCTTTTCGTGAATCACTCCCACAAAGTTACGATTTTTTAAATCGCAATTATACTTTCTATCTGTTTTTTGACGTAAGCCCCTTTTTTGCCCTTCAATCGCTTATTTTTTTAGTCCAATCTCTCTTAAGCGCTCGTCTAAATATTCCCCTGCGGTAATTGGTGCATAATTTGGGGTAGCTTCCGTCACACATTTAGCCAAACAGGTTAAATCCATATTACTTTTTGGATGTAAGAAAAAAGGAATGGACAATCTTGGTTTATGCCATTCTTCCCTTGGTGGATTGACTACTCGATGGGTAGTAGATTTTAAATAATCATTGGTTAACCGCTGAAGCATATCTCCAACATTAATCACTATCTCGTCTTCTTCTGGCGTAATTGGCATCCACTCGTTCTCCATATTTAACAATTGCAAACCTCCAGCAGAAGCCCCTACTAAAAGGGTAATTAAATTAATGTCTTCGTGCTGTTCTGCTCGAATAGCTGATTTTGGTTCTTGTCGAATCGGTGGATAATGGATGGCTCGTAGGATACTATTTCCCTCATCGATATGCCCATTAAAATAATTCCTATCTAACTCCAAATGGATGGCAATCGCTTCTAATAAATACCCACCTGCCTTTTCAAAAGCACGATATAGTTCCACCCCTAGTCTTAAAAAATCAGCCTCTTCCGCTACTTCTATATTATCTGGATAGGTTGCCTTAAGTGGATGATCTGCAGCAACTGTTTGTCCAATTTGAAAAAACTCTTTTAAATCGGCTACTTTAGATTGTTTAGCATGCTCTGTCCCAAAGGAAGTATACCCTCTCTGTCCTGCCAACTCTGGCTTCTCGTAACTTCGTTTAACTTCCGTTGGTAAGCCAAAAAAAGCTTTAGAGGCTGCATAAAAATCATCAATTATCTGTTGGGACACTCCATGATTTTTTACACCGACAAAGCCAATTTCATGGAAAGCGTCTCCTAGTTTTTTTACAAAGGCTTTTTTTTCTGCCGCAGTTCCTGCCGTAAATTTGGCTAAATCAACTACGGGAATGGTTCTTTTTGCCATAATTAATTATAATTGTTTGATGGTTTTATTGTTACATTGCTGTTAAGGCCGAATAAAAATCAACAATATAGCCATACAGCAATAAAACGATATTAATTGATAAAATAAGCTAATATATTTGTACCTGCATCATCTTGTTAATCTTATAAAAAACCTTGTCATCCTATACCCTGCTAAGATATTACTTTTTGGAGAACATACCGTCATAAAAGGCTCGCAAGCTCTTGCTATGCCAATAGCTGACTTTTTTGGTACTTGGAAATATCACTCCAATATAACTGAACTAACAAAACTGCAACAACAGCTTCCTGCTTTTAAACAGTATTTAGAAAAGCAAGGTTTAAAAGAATGGATTGATACATCCACTTTTGCTGAAAATTTAACACAGGGTTTATATTTTGATGCTAATATTCCAACGGGATATGGCGTCGGAAGTTCTGGTGCTTTGTGTGCAGCCATTTTAGATAAATTTGGTACCAATAATGAAGCCCTTTCACTATTAGCCTTAAAAAAACTTTTTGCGCAGATGGAAAGTTTTTTTCATGGCGCAAGCTCTGGTACAGACCCCTTGGTTTCTTATTTAAATTATCCCATTTTAATTGGAGCAACTATTCAAAAAGTAACTTTAACTGAAAAGAAGGCTACCGATAAGCATGCTTTGTTTTTATTAGATACTGGTGTCAAACGAGAAGCAAGTCCTTTTATTAATGGTTTCTTAGCTCGGTGTAAAGACAATATGTACAATAAAAAATGTCAAACCCAATTAGTGCCATTAGTAGATGATGCTATTCATACTTTTTTACATGGGCAATGGGATTTACTCTTTACCACCATGCACGAATTAAGTCTCTTTCAGTTTAGATACTTCGATTTTATGATTTTGGATGCTTTTAAAAATGTTTGGCTGGAAGGTTTAAGTAGTGATCATTTTAAACTAAAAATCTGTGGTGCTGGTGGTGGAGGTTTTTTATTGGGGATGAGTACGGATTATGAAAAGACAGCTGCTGTCTTAAAAGAATATTCATTGATTTGGTTATAAAATCCGTTGGGAATAATTTTACCCAACGGATTCTATTTCCCAACGGATTTCTAATAATTCTCCATGTATTTATAAATAGTTCCAGTATTTAATAAAACTACTTTTTCAGATGGATTGATCCATTGGTCTTTCAATAATTTTTTAAACGCCATCCAAACAGCCGCCCCTTCTGGGGCCACTAAAATGCCTTCTTTTTGAGCCATTTCTTTTGTACTTTCCATTATTTCTTCTTCTGAAATGGCTACCGCATTTCCATTACTTTTATATAGAATATCCAATAAAATTTCATCACCAAAAGCGGTGGGCACTCTTAAGCCATTCGCTCTGGTAACCGCCGGATTTGGAAAAGTAGGTGCTTGGGTTGCCCTCTCATGAAAAGCTTTGACTATTGGGTAACAAGCAGTCGTTTGTACTACAACCATTCTTGGCATTTTCTCTCCTACCCAACCCATTTCCCGCATTTCTTGAAAGGCTTTCCAGATACCAATTAACCCTGTACCACCACCCGTTGGATAAATGACAACATCAGGCGTTTCCCAATTTAGTTGTTCCGCTATTTCATATCCCATTGTTTTTTTTCCTTCTATTCTAAAAGGTTCTTTTAAGGTAGAAATATCAAAACAGTTTTGTAAGTTATCTTTTTTAATCTGAGCCGCACAGTCGCCAATATTGCCATCAACATAAGTGACTTTGGCCCCAAAAAATTCACATTCTTTAGCAAATGTTTTAGGTGTTTTTTTAGGCATATACACATAAGCATCCAATCCTGCTTTAGCGCAATAGGCACTCATTGCACCACCTGCATTGCCAGCCGTAGGAATCACACAAGCTTTCACGCCTAATTCCTTCGCCTTAGAAATAGCCATTGCCAATCCTCTGGCCTTAAAAGATCCTGTTGGATTATAGGATTCATCTTTTAACATTAAATCAACTCCATACTGATTACTCAATCCCTTTAATGAAATCAATGGTGTCATTCCTTCCCCTAAGCTTATAATATTTTCATCATTTTCTACAGGCAGTACTTTTCGGTATCGCCACATACTATTTTGGGAGGCATCAATGATTTCCGATTTTTCGTGCCCATCTAGATAGTATTTGGCGATTAATGGTTTTTTCCCTTTAGAAAAAGTCTGGAGTATATTTTTATCATAAACATCTCCATGTTTAGAACAAACTAAGTGAGTATAGAATGTTTTGGTATCGGTTAGAACTTCCATGAAAAATTTGGTGTTTTAATGGTCTTTAGGAATGATTCAATAATAACTTTACATTTTTCTACTTGCTCTTTTTCCTCTGCTGCGTTGAAAAGCCTCGCCAATGCTAGGCATTGTCTACGTTTTTCGCCTTGCATAAAGAAAAAATAACTGCGTATATAAGCGCAATTTATTAATGTACCATTCCTTAGCATTGATATTTTGTCTTTTATTGACCTGACAAGCATATTAATTAAGTGCCAGCGCCACAATATCAACGCTTTGACCGTTTAATTTGGTAATACCACAAAGTTGTCAATATTCTAAGGCTGTCTATTGACGAATATTGACCATCTATTCTAAAATCTTGCGCTAATGATTCCGATTCGTTTTAAAGTGACTAAAAAAGAGGATGCTTCCTTTCATATTCAAGTAAATGAAATGCCTTATCAATATGATCAATTGCATTATCATCCAGAATATCAAATTAGCTTAATTTTAAAAGGGAGTGGTATTATTTCGATTGGAAATAGTTTGGAAGAATTTGGACCTGATAATATTTTTGTCATTGCACCAAATGTACCACATGTTTTTAAAAATAAATCAAGTTATTTTCAACAACCCGAAACAGCCAATACGCACATGGTTTCCTTATTCTTTTTACCCAATGCTTTTGGCGGACAATTTTTGCAATTACCTGAAATGGTAAAGGTCAACGATTTTTTGAAAGAAGCAGCTAAAGGAGTAAGGATTAACCCTAGTCTAACGCCTCATTTAAAATCATTAATACTAGAATTAATAGAGGCCAAAGGAACCAAACGTCTAATTAATTTATTAGAAATGCTTAATATAATTGCTTTAAGCCCAGAGAAGGAATTTCTATCAAGTATGCCTTATAATCTTCAAATGAAAGATACAGACAGCACTTTAAATAAAATTTTCAATTATATCTCCACCAATTTTGACCAACCTATTTCTTTGGAAGAAGTCTCTAAAATCGCCCATTTAAATAAGTATGCCTTCTGTCGCTATTTCAAAAAAATCACCCATAAGTCTTTTGTAGCTTACCTAAATGAATTTAGAATTAGCATGGCTTGTAAGTTTTTAATCAAAGAAACTTACAGTATATCCCAAGTTGGCTTTTTGGTAGGCTATAATAACATCTCCAATTTTTACCGCCAGTTTAAGAAGATTATGAAAATGACACCTTCTAAATATGTAGAGTTGTATGGGAAGGCGTTCTAGTTGTCGGTTGTCGGTTGTCAGTTCAGGTTGACCGCTAATGTGAATTCGTAACCACCAAATTTTGGTAGGTTGAAAATCAACACTTTGGAATGAACCAGCCAATTAAAATTGGCGGTTATGAGGTATTTGCGGTCAGCCTGAGTTGTCAGTTGTCAGTTTAGTAATATCCAAACAGACAACAGATAACCGACAACTGAATATCTCTTTCTGTCTAAAAAAACAGCCTCATTGTCTAAAATATCTACAAATTTGCTGCGAAGTTCTTATATTTGAACAAGTCTTCTTGAGAAAACGATGAAGACGTGACGTCTCCTACGATGTATTCGTCATCAATAAAAAATATCATGACTTTAGACATTATCTTTGTATTGGTTGCCGCCCTTGGGTTTTGGATGGGCTATTCCCGAGGAATTATTAAAACGGTATTTACCATTCTTTCCTTTACCATTGGTTTATTAGCTGCCTTTAAAATGGCCCCTGCTTTCACCAAATTTTTAGAAGACCTTACTAAAAACGACAATCCTTTGATGTTCATAGCAGGTTTTTTACTGTCGTTTATTATAATGATGGTGGTTCTCCGCTTAATTTCTAGAGGATTAGAAGGGCTCTTAAAATCTGCCAATATTAATTTTATCAATCAAATTTTAGGTGGTGCGGTTTTAGGTGCAGGTGCGATTTTAATTTATAGTAGTTTGTTATGGTTTGCTGACCAATCCCATATGATTGACCCAGAAACTAAACAAACTTCGCTTACCTACAATTATACCAAAGAATTTCCCGGTCAGATGAAAGTAGTTGGCGCTCAATTAAAACCTGTTTTTACGGATTTCTGGAATGAGGCACTTGATTTTATGGACAAAATGGAAGATATGAGTGTACAACGGTCAGAAGCAGATCCTACTATTTATGATATTGAGGAAGATGAGAATGGAAATTAATAAGGATTGTATTTATGGTCTGTTATATAAAAAGCAACCTTAGTAGTTAGTATAGTACTAAAATATAAATCCGTTAGGAAACTAATCCGCTGGGCATAAAAAATTCCCAGCGGATTAGTCTCCCAACGGATTTTTACTTTATATCATACCCCTATATTCCCTTAAACAGAAAACTAAAACTATAGCTATCTGCCTTTATTCGATATTGCTCCAAAGGAGGCGATAACCACGAATCAATCCCACCCAACCCCATCTGCAAATGGTCTAAGCAAAGGGAAATCTTACCTGTATCTTTTAAATCATAAGTATGCAAATCCCCCCATTTTTCTCTGGTGAGTTCTTCGGGACTGAATGGATTCGCGGTGAAATTAAAATTGATTCCTTCCACAACTAAACCTCTTCCTGTTTTATCATAGAAAGCAACTTGTTCTACATCAGTTCGATTGCCATTTTCTTGGGGAGAAATATAAGGTTCATACATTTTATTGACCATACTATCGTATCGACCAATATGTGCAGCATATTTGCGATCTGGATAATTTTCAAAAGGTCCTCTACCTACCCAATTGATATTTTTTAATGTTTTATTTAGTTCAAAATGTAAGCCAACTCTAGGTATTTCTGGTAAATGAAGCGATGATTGATTTGGCAAAAATCTTATAGACATTATTAAATGCCCTGTATTTAGTAAAGTATATTCTATATAGTAAGGTACTTGTATAGTAGATAACCAAAAACCAACTTCTATTTTTAGACGTTGTGGAGATTTTTTAGTTAGTTGAATAGATTCTAGGACTCGGTTTTTTCCCGCATATCGCCAAATATTTGTTTGCTTAGGCATATTCCACCCAAAATCATTATCAATTGGAGCACGCCAAAAATTAGGTATTGGTGGCTTTTCAAATAATTCTATTTGTCGAGATTTTAGCGCAATGAGTAAGCCATTTTCTTTACTAATAATAGCCGTTAAATCTGGATGAATTAATTGATAGGTGTCAGCAGTTTCTTTTAATTCTAAATCTTTTATTAAACTGTTACTTTGATGGCAAAAAAATATTTTTTTGCTTTTATCACAAGGGAAGACTAATTGTTCTTTAGCGACTTCATATCCCAATGGAATAAGCGCATTTCTTTCTTTATTTAAAACTCGAAAATTTAAAAAGTAAGCAACATATTGTTTAGGTTGAAAATCTCCATAATCAAGCATAACTACTTTAGTTGATTGCGGAGCAATTTCTAAGTATTCAATTTTACCTTTTGCGGCTGTCCCCTCACTACTCCAAATCTCCCACTCCACTCGATAATTAGCTAAATCAATAAAATCAAAGCGATTGGCAATTTCAATTTTACCTTGTTCAATATCAATAGCCTTAAAACCAATATTTTGATATACTTTTTTTACTTCCCATAAATGAGGATGTGGTGTCCTATCAGGAAATAATAAACCATTCAAGCAAAAATTAGCATCACTCAGCACATCAGTTGGACCATAATCTCCGCCAAAAGCCCAGTATTTCTCTCCATCTTCCGTATGCTTTACTAAACCTTGGTCCTGCCAATCCCAGATAAATCCGCCTTGTAAAACGGGGTATTTGTTAATAACTTCCCAGTAATCCACAAAGTTACCAACACTATTACCCATTGCATGCGCATATTCACACATAATCAATGGCTTACTAGGATTTTTTTTAGCATAGCCTTCTAATTGTTTTGGACTTGGATACATTGGACAAACGATATCTGTATTCCATTCCTCCAAAGCTTGTTCGTATTGTACGGGTCGAGAAGGGTCTCGTTCTTTTGCCCATTGATAACAGGCTTCTAAATTGACACCATTGCCCGCTTCATTTCCCAAGGACCAAGTAATAATGGAAGGATGGTTTTTGGTGCGCTCTAACATTCGCTGTGTTCGGTCTAAATGCGCCGCTTTCCAAATGGGGTCTTTTGCCAAAGTAGCCGCATCTGTTCCATCTGAAATAAAATCGGTAAGATTATCATAATCGAAGGTTACTTTCCCTGCTCCATGAGACTCAATATTTGCTTCATCCACTACATATAATCCATATTCATCACAGAGTTCATACCATCGAGCAGCATTTGGATAATGACTACAGCGCACCGCATTAAAATTATACTGCTTCATCAATTGAATATCTCGAATCATGCTTGTTTCGTCTACAATCTGACCTTTAATTTCATCGTGTTCATGGCGATTTACGCCCTTAATAGTAATTGGCATACCATTGACCAATAACTGGGCATTTTTGATTTCTATTTTTCTAAAACCAATTTTACAACCTGTTATGCTAGTTATGGTTTCTTCATCATTCTTTAGGATCAAAACTAATTGATACAAATTAGGGGTTTCGGCGGTCCATTTTTTGGGATTTTTTATTTTTTGTTGAAAATGAATGTTATTTGCTTTGCCTAATATTTTTTCAGCTTGGTAGATTATTTTATTGTCTTGAAATATTTGACAAATAATACGCCCCTTTTCCGAAGCATTCTTCAATTCAATATCAACCGAAAATTCACCATCCTGATAATTTTTATCTAAATCTGCTTGTACAAAATAATCTCGAATATGCGTTTTCGGCGCAGCCCATAAAAAAACATCTCTTGTCATGCCACTCATCCGCCAAAAATCTTGACATTCTAAATAAGCACCATCCGACCAACGATAGACTTCTACGGCAATTGTATTTTTTCCTTTTTTTAAAAATTTAGTTAGATTGAATTCAACAGGTGTTTTGGAATCTTGATTATAGCCCAAAAACGCCCCATTTATCCAATAATAACTAGCTGATTTGACTGCTCCAAATTGAATAAATATTTCTTTCTCCTCCCAATCTGCTGGTATTTCAAATGTTTTGAGATAAGCCCCTACAGGGTTAAATTCATGCGGAATAAAAGGTGGATTTTTTTTAAAAGGATAACGATCATTTACATAAATTGGATACCCATAGCCGTTTAATTCCCAATGGGCAGGTACTTCGATTTCTGCCCAATTACTGGCATCAAAATTCGTTTGATAAAAATCAACTGATCTATCCGCAGGTTTATCGACCCAATTAAATTTCCATTGCCCATTTAAAGATTGATAAAAAGGCGATGCTTTTATGTCATTTCCTAAAAAACTAGCTACATCAGAGAAAGGCACAACAGGAACATGTGGTCGCTCTTGATTGATATTAAAAATGGCAGGATTTTCCCAATAAGGAGGTATCGTATTTTGGTTTGGCATTGGAAGTAAGTTATTTATATTTTGATTGCTCAAAAATACAGAAAAGCTTAATGAATAAATTTACAGGAGCATTCCAATTGACAAAACCTCCTTTTAGTTTGTGAAATTAGTTAGCAAAAAGTAATTTCGGCAAATATTTTAATCTTTATCTATAATTCTGAAATATTTAGAGCTTCCAGAACTTAAAGTTCTGAAAGCTCTTTCCACACAATTCCTTCGATATGAAATTCAATTTAATTTATACCACCTTTGCCCTAGTGCTAGTTACCATTATTTCCCTATCCAACTCTGGAGGTAGAGCCGGTACTGCCAATCAAGGAAATACAGGTGCTCCAGGTGACGAAATGCTTGGTAATAACCCAAGAACTTGTCAGAGTTGTCATGCGACAGGAGACATACAAGTCTTATTATCTTTGGAAATTTTAGATGCAGACAATAATCCAATTACGACTTATATCCCTAATGAAGTTTATATCGCAAAGGTAAGCATTGACTCCGCAGCAGGACCAGTAGCACTCGGTTATGGTTTTCAGATGGTTAGTTTATTTGACGCAGATAATAGTGATGTAAATGGTTGGACAATAGAAGGGCATTCTGATAATGTACAAATTGAAGGTTCTACCATAAATAATCGAGTCTATGCAGAACATAAAGGCGTTAGTGATAGCAATGAATTTTTAGTACAATGGCAAGCGCCTGAAGCAGGTAGTGGCCCCCTTACCTTTTATGCTGCTGGCAATGGAGTGAATCGAAATGGTGGAACTAGTGGCGATGGTGCAACCCTTCCTGTACAGCTTGCTTTAACCGAAAATAGTACTTCCAGTATAGCCGATTTAAGTACCATTGGTGTTGAGTTGCAATTAGCACCTAATCCTGTAAATGACCAATTATATTTAACGATAGCAAGTCAAGAACGACGAACGCTTACCACAAAAATCGTCAATGGGACAGGACAACTATTTCACCAACAAACGATCCATTTATCCACAGGTCAACAAATACTACCAATTGATTTGAGTCAATTATCCACAGGCATCTATTTCTTACAAACTACTAGCAAAAAAGTTATAAATACACAAAAAATAATTAAATTATAGCAAAATAGTTATGTTTTATTCCTAAAAAAGGGTATCTTTGTAATAGAATTATTTAAACTACACCCGTTTTTTAACAATACGTAGATATAAAATACTACAATAACCATCCGTTTTTATGTTCGCTAAAGAAAAACAAAAAACCTTATTCAATCTTTCCAAAGAATTATTAAAGACCGATACTGCAACTAATGAATTGGCAGCAAGCGACCAAGTCAATGCGCTAAGCGAAGTCGTGCAATACCACGAATGGCGCTATTCCGTTTTGAATGACCCTGTGATTAGCGATTTTGAATATGATACGCTTTATAAAAAATTAGAAGCTTTAGAAAGTGCTTTTCCCAATTTATTATCTCCAGATTCTCCCACCCAAAGAGTCGCCAATGATTTGACGGAAGATGCGCAATCTGTAGCTCATTTAACGCCAATGTTGTCTTTGGATAATTCCTATAATGCCGAAGATTTAAAGGACTTTGATGAACGCATAAAAAAGTTAACAGCTACCGCAGAAGATGCGGATATTGAATATGTGGTCGAACCAAAATTTGACGGAGGTAGTATTGCTTTAGTGTATGAAAATGACCGATTGGTTCGAGGGGCAACTAGAGGAAACGGAAAAAAGGGAGAAGAAATGACGCATAATGCTAGAGCGATGAAAAGCATTCCAATGAAAGCCAGTTTTTCTAAATATGGCATCCAGAAAACGGAATTGAGAGGAGAGGTATTGATTAGAAAAGATGTTTTTGAAAAGGTCAATAAACAACGAGAAAAAGAAGGGCAATCCATTTTTGCCAATCCTAGAAATGCAGCAACTGGTGGATTGAGAATGAAGAGTGCTAAAAAATCTTCCGCTAGAGGTTTAGAAGCTTTCATCTATCAATTGGGGTTTGCAGAAGGAACGGAAGGAGATGATATTTTAGCGAATTTCAAAACGCATAATGAAAGCATTAACCTATTAGGAGAATTAGGATTCAAAGTACCAACGATTGAAAGAAAAGTTTGTAAAAATATTACGGAAGTAGCCAAATTTTGTTTGAATTGGCAGGAAAAAAGAGAGGATTATGCCTACGAAATTGATGGCATGGTGGTGAAGGTAAATAGTCGAGAACTCCAAGAAAAATGTGGCTATACCAGTCATCATCCAAGATGGGCTATTGCTTTTAAATTTAAAGCTAAGCAAGCAACGACCAAATTATTAAATATAGAATATCAAGTCGGAAAAGTAGGTTCTGTAACACCTGTAGCAAAATTAGACCCTGTGCATTTAGCAGGGGTAACAGTCTCTTCTGTTTCTTTACATAATGAGGAATTTATCAAAAGTAAAGACCTACATTTAGGCGATACGGTTTTAGTCGAACGAGCAGGCGATGTGATTCCATATATTGTAAAGGCAATGGCAGATTTAAGAGATGGTTCTGAAGTACCTATTGAATATCCAACTGTTTGCCCAATCAATAAAACGGATACGCCAGTTGAGTTAATTCAAGAAGAAGGAGAAGCCGCTTGGCGTTGTCCAAATTGCGTTTGTGGTCGGCAAACCTTACAACGAATTGCTTTTCACGTTTCCAAACCAGCTATGGATATTGATGGTTTTGGGAAATCTTATGTAGAGCGATTTTATGAACAAGGATGGGTCAAAACAATAGCAGATATTTATCGCTTAGATTATGATCAAATTTCGACCTTGGATGGCTTCGGGGAAAAATCAGCAAAGAATATTGAAAAGGCGATTAATAAAGCTAAGAAAAATCCAATTCACAGATTATTACACAGTTTAAGTGTGCATCATTTAGGCAAAAAAGCCTCTAAATTAATTGCCGAACAAATCAATCATGTTTTTGACCTCAAAGATTGGACAGAAGAAACTTTTGTAGACATTAAAGACATCGGTCCTGTTGTCGCTAAAAATGTCATTGACTATTTTAGCAATCCTGCTAATATTGCCCTCCTAGAAGAAATGGAAGCATTGGGTGTCAATATGCACCAAACAGAAGAAGACAAACCCTTAGAAATTGCCGAAGATGCGCCTTTAGCAGGCAAGACGATTTTATTCACAGGTTCTCTGCAAACAATGGGCAGAAAAGAAGCCCAAGAAATTGCCAAAAAAGGAGGGGCTAAGGTCATTAGTGCAGTTAGTTCTAAATTAAATATTTTGGTGGTTGGTGAAAAGGCAGGTTCTAAATTGAAAAAAGCACAGACTGTTGGTACCGTCGAGATAATCACGGAAGAGGCATTTCGGGTATTGATGGAATTGGATAATTAGTGGAGGTAATGAGACAATGAGGTAATAAGTTAATGAGGACGGGAAGGCAATAATCAATGTCCTTCTCATTAACTCATAAAACTCATTACTTCATCTTCTCGAAACCTCTTTTAACAAACTTTAACTCCACCCCTAAAATCATTAACGAATAAATAGTATGTAATTAGCGTTTTTATAGCGAACT
>CAZXYA010000098.1:0-20723 GCA_964644655.1 uncultured Saprospiraceae bacterium
ATAAGATAGCCAATTAAGGAATTAAAATAAGAACTCAATTCTTTTTTTGCGATTACCCAGATTGGATTCATGATAAAAGTAAGTTGATGAGGTTATGAGTTTAATGAGATAATAAGGTCATGAGATGATGAGGTAATAAGGCAATGAGGGCTATTCCTCATAAACTCATTAAACTTATCAGACTCATTACCTCGGCCTAATTCAAAGTCAAATCTCTAAAAATATCTTCTAGTTTAGTTTCAAAAGGAATACATTCACTCATGACCCAATTATTTTTAACACAAAGGTCAAAAATGGCTTTATTGGATTGCCGTTCTGCCACACTTTGAATTTCAAAACGATTATTTTGAGCATCTGCAAAATCAACCATCGCTACAGTTTCTAATTGTTGTAGCTTTTCGTAGATTTGATTAGTTTCTCCCTCGTCGATTTTTATTTTTAAGACTTGTTGTCCTTGCGCTTGCTTCCGTAAAGTAGAGGCGGTCCCATCTGCTACAATTTTTCCATGATTGATAATCAAAATACGGTCACAGGTCGCTTCCACTTCTGGTAAAATATGGGTGCTTAAAATAACTGTTTTTTGTTTCCCTACTTGACGAATTAACTCTCGGATTTCTATGATTTGATTGGGGTCTAATCCTGTTGTTGGTTCATCCAGAATGAGGATTTTAGGGTCGTGAATCATAGCTTGTGCTAAACCAACTCTTTGCCTATATCCTTTGGATAATTCCCCAATTTTTTTATGTTTTTCTATATCTAAACCACAAAGTCTGACCATCTCTCTAATTCGATTGGGAATGACCTCTTTAGTAAGCCCTTGTAAAGAGGCGCAGAATGCTAGGTAATCAATCACCGGCATATCCAAATACAAGGGATTATGCTCTGGCAAATAGCCGATATGTTTGTTCATTTCGCCTGATTTTACCGATTGCCCACCAATTAAAACATCCCCTTGTTCGATGTCGATATAATTGGTAATCATTTTCATGGTAGTCGTTTTTCCAGCGCCATTAGGCCCTAAAAAACCAAGTACCTCGCCTGTTTTTACAGAAAAAGAGATGTTATCTACAGCTTTCTGAAAGCCATAACTTTTGGTCAGTTGCTGAATTTGAATATCCATTTGTTACAACAGTATTTTAAAAACAGTTAAAGAAAATATTTTGGAGTTATTTTTGAAACGCGGCAAATATAACAAACTTTTCAAAGGATACAAAGCGTTTTTTAGCCTTTGATTTGGAGGTGTTTGACGGGCGAAAGGCGCAAAAATTGAACTGTTTTTTTTGATAATTGCCAATAAAGATTTTATTTTCGCAAATTATTGTATCTATTCGGTTGTCGGTTGTCAGTTGAGGGTTATCAGTTGTCGGTTTCCTCGTTACCTATCTAACTCACAACCGACAACCGTTAACCAACAACAATTCCAAAACCACTAGTCACAAATTAACCAATCATTAAATAATTATGAAAAGCATTTATTATTCTTTTTTAGTAAGCTTATTAGGCCTTGTTTTCACCAATTGCCAACAAAGTAGCTCTAATGCTGTACCTGCGGATTTAACAGGATTTACGACAACTCAAGTTGCTGGTGGAACAGGTCTGAAGGCAGAGAAAAAAGATGCTAATGGTAAGATTACTGAAGAAGGAATCTTGATTAATGGGATGAAAAATGGTTCTTGGGTCACCTATCATCCAGAGAAAGAAAAGGCAATTGCAACAATGGCAAATTATGTAAACAACGAATTAAACGGTGTCTTTTTAACTTTATCAGACCGTGGGCAAATTGAAACATTGACGACTTATGCCAATGGGGTATTTGATGGTAATTTTGCTAAATTTCGCTTCGGTAGTGTGGAAGAATCTGGTACTTATACCAATGGGCAATTGGATGGTATTTATAAAAAATTCTATCCATCTAGAAAGATTCAAATGGAAGCGGAATATAAAAATGGGGAACAACATGGTTTTTATAGATACTATAATGAAGAAGGAGTCGTAACGGTGGAATATGAATATGCCAATGGAGAAAAAATAGCAGGTGGAATGAAAGAATAAGTGGACATTAATGAGGAATTCTTTTAACTTTACCTTTGATGATTCAGAACGGATAACTGACAACCGTTAACTGATAATCGACAGCACTTGAGAAAACTAAACTGTTACAAAATATGGAAAACGACCATTTATTAGAGCGCAAACAGCGATTATATGATACTGCTTTGCCAATAGCCTATAATGGAGCAATTCCCTCCAGCCTTGATATATTAGACGTTTTTGAAATTGATGGGACTGGTTTTGATTTTGCTAATAAATGGATAACTGCCTTATTAGGGCAACGAACTGCGGATTTTACGATTAACCCACCAGCAACAACTGCTAGAAAGGTAGAACATCTCTATTTTAAAGCATGGAATACATCGCGATTAAAAGGATATAAAAATATTGGTTTTGGCTATCCTATTCTGGCTAAGAAGGATAGGCAGGCGATTTCCGGATTTCTGGCTGCACCTATCTTTATTTGGGATATACAATTAGAACCAGATCGCTTACAGGAAAATCTATGGCAGTTATTGGCTAACAAACCTATTGAAGTACAAATAAACCCAGTATTGGAAGGCTTGACCCCTGAAGTGACGGAATTGATGACAACTTTTACCAAAGGGATCAATAAGCGAGGGCTTAATAGAGATTATTGCCAAGCATTCTGCGAAAAATTAGCCGAACTTTTAGATTTTCAAAATGAAAAAGTCAACTATAGTATTGAAAAATTTCCAGATATAGTAGATTTAGCTACTATGCAAAAGCCTGGGGCAATTATTTGGTCTGGCATTTTTTCCACTTTCCCTCCTGTTCATTTTTACAACTTGTCTGATAGTATTTTATCCAAAGAATATTGGCAAGAAAGTGTAGCCGATTTGCCAAAAGAAAACTTTCAACTCTGTTTATTACCTGATGATCACCAGCAAAAAGCAGCGTATTTGGCAGGCATTAGAAATAAGTTTGTATTAATAGAAGGTGCTGCTGGGAGTGGAAAAGATTACACTATTTGTAATACCTTAATCAGCCAATTGATGAACGGAAAAACGGCTATAGTGGTAGGGGCGTCGATAGCCGTACTCGAAAAAATTACCCATAAATTAGTGCAAGAAGGATTTGGAGATTATACCTTTTTATTTAAGAATAGCCAATTAGATAAAGATAATCTAATTGAAAATATATTGGCAAAAGCGGAAAAAACAAAAAAACAGAAAACGATTACAAAATCTGATTTTTCAACGGAGTATAGACAATTTGATAAATTAGACCAACAATTAGACGGAACTGCTTCAAGTTATGCCAAAAATGTTTTTGATATTAATAATTGGACTGAAACAGTAGGTTTGTATCTAAAGAATAGTCGATTAGAAGGAAAAGAATTACTTGATACGCAATTAAATACCGCTGATTTTGATTTTAATTTTTTGGAATATGAACAACTTAAAGAGAAAATAGAAGGAGGATCCAATCTATTTCAAGAAGCTTTTTCTTTTTACCATCCTTTAAATGAGGTCAATGAGGATTATTTTACGAAAGCACCACTTAACGAAGCGAAAAATAAACTGCTTGCTAAACTTAATAAATATTTAAATCATACTCGAAAAATTCAGCGAGCTTATTTTCGAAAAGTAGGTTTGTACAAACAAGAATTAGAAGATTATTATGAAGCATATTACCAAACCCTTCAACATCAATTGATAGAGACTAAGGAAGCTATCGACCAACTTCAATTACAATTTGGTCATGATTATGATAAAACCAGCTTAGGGAACTTAAAAATATTGAAGACTTTTTCTGGCAAATCAAAAAAAGCCTTATCTTTTAAATCACTCATCTTAACTCGGTTTGAACGCTTAAAGACCCTTTTTTTTGAAAAACCAGCCTTCGATTTTCAATTTTTGGAAACAGCGGCTACTGGAAATATTGAGGTGTTAGTCAACCAGTTGGATCTTTTTGAGCAAGCACTTAAAGATTGGAAAGCTAAAAATAGACAAACCATTCAGGAAAAAGTGAAGAATCTAAGTAGCAAAACGGTGCTTTCAGAAATGAAAACAGCTACCCAAATTACTACCTTAGAAAAAGATATAGAAAAGTTGGTTTCCACTATTAATGAAGATAAATTATTTAAACGGCCTTTCAATAATAATGCAATGACCCTGCAATTGAAAGAGCAATTATTGGACGATATAATAGAAAAATTAAATAGCACAAATTATAATTTAAGAGATTTTAGTGCTTTTTTTGATTGGAAAAACCTTAGCACCACCTTTTCTCCAAAGGAAGCTAAAGTTATTAGAACCCTTATTAAGGTTCGGCCTGAAAACTGGTTAGCCGCTTTTGAGGCGTGGTATTTTCACAACTTATTAACTAGAGAAAGTGAAAAGAATGCTAATTTTGAACCTTTACTGGATGCTTACTTTCAGCAGTATCAAACTTTAACAGAAAAAGCACCAGCTTTTATACAAGAAACTTGGCATCATATACAAGCAAAAACACTAACAGCCACTAGAAGCAGCGAAAAAAGAAGCCTTAAGGCATTTTTGAAAAGGCCTAGCACTAAAACGAATTTCATTAAATATGTAAATATTCATCTTGAGAAAATACAACATTTTTACCCGATTTTTTTGATGACCTCAGAAATGGCAAAAGAATTATTTGAGCCACCAATCAACCCTAAATTTGATACTCTAATTATTAAGGAAGGCGCCGAACTTACTAAAGAACAAGGTGGGAATCTCTTAAATTTAGCCAAACAAGTTCAAGTTTTTGGTACTGCTATATTAGGCAATTCATTAAAACCTAATTCTTTTTGGCACCTGGCTCGTTCCTTAGCAGGGAAACATATTTTATTGAAAAACCAACATCGGCGCAAAGCCATACCAATATTGGCTTTTAATAATGCTGCTTTTGACCAACAATTGGAAGTACATTTAAATGGACAGGTAAATCGGGAATCTTTGCAGATTTATGATGTCGATGGGGATTACGATGAAGCTTTGAAAACGAATGAGGCAGAATGTCGGTATATGCTTTCTTTACTGACTGGAATTAAAGGAACTCCTCAAAATACTTATCCAAAAGTTGGCTTTATTTGTGCAACGGTAGCACAACGAAATTTATTTGCCAGCTATCTATTGAAAATTAAGCAAAATCAAGCAAATGGTGCTGATAAAATAAAGCATTTAGAACGAAATGGAATGGGTGTTTATGCTTTTGAAGAATTAGAAGGACAGACATTTGATATATTAATTATTTCCTTTACTTATGGTGTGATAAATGAAATTAGAGAACTAACAAAAGATTTTCAATTTCTAAGTACTGTGGAGGGACAAGGCTTATTGCAACAATTATTGAATAGTGGAAGGCAAAAAGTAATGGCCTGCCATTCTTTTCCAAAGACTTTTATTCAACAATTTAGAAATCGACAACCTAAAACTGGTGCTACTATCTTGGCGAACTTCTTAGCTTTTGGCAAAGCAGTTAATGCAGGGAACTCAGTTGTTTTGCATGATATTGTCAATCAATTATCTGGGAATGTAGCCATTCCTAAACTAGAAAATAAGGCTGTTTTTTTAGAGGAAGTAGCCAATTATTTAACTGCCTATTTTGAACCAGCTAGGATTCTAAAAAATTATAGTATTAAAAATAAAAACTACCCTTTGGTGATTAAAGGGAAAACAGCGAATCAATTAAATTATATTATTGAAGCGGACCAGTTTTCTAATAAATCAACCAGTTTCTCTTTTGTATGGCATCAGCAAAAAAAAGAAATGATGGAAGCTGCTGGGTATAAAATGATCACTATTTGGTCAAGAGATTGGTGGCGAAATCCAGAAGAAGAAGCTCGTAAATTGGCAAGTAAAATTATTCGAGGAGCATCAGAATAGGGTATCAGAGGTATCAGGTTTTGGGTGTCTAGCCGCACCTGAAACCTGATACCTGCAACTTGACACCTCTAAACCCTAATTATGGACATAGAAACATTCAGAGATTATTGCTTATCAAAAAAAGGCGTGGAAGAAACTTTCCCCTTTGATGAAGTGACTTTAGTCTTTAAAGTCTTACATAAAATGTTTGCTTTGACAGGCTTAAATAATGAAGTTTTTGAAGTGAATTTAAAATGTGACCCTGAACGAGCCGTTGAATTAAGAGAAGCACATTCCGAAATTCGAGCAGGTTATCACATGAGTAAAAAACATTGGAATACCGTTCAATTTGAAGGTAGCTTGAGAGATGATTTATTAATTGAATTGATTGATCATTCTTATGATTTGGTGGTGAAGAAAATGAAAAAGGCAGATAGAGCATTTCTGGACACTATGACTTGATTATGCAGGATTAACAGGATGTTTTCCAAAGCATAATCCGTGTTATAAAACATCCGTATTAAAAAAATCTGTCTACGGCAGGCAAACGTTGGGAAATAAAATCCGTTAGGAGATTTTGCCTAAAGCCCAAATTCTATCCTATATTTATCCTTATCTTTGCCCCTTTTGTACGAACGAACATCAAGGAATGACAAGTAATTCAAATTCGCAGCATATAGGAAAACTTCCTTATTTAATAGTAGGCCAAGGCATAGCAGGGTCCATGTTAGCCTGGTTTTTAGAAAAAGCGGGCGAATCCTTTATCCTTATAGATAATAACCATAAACATTCCGCCTCTAAAATTGCAGCAGGTATTATCAATCCAATTACCGGGCGTCGATTTGTAAAGAGTTGGATGATTGAGGAATTTTTGCCTTTTGCCAAAGAAACCTATCAGGCCATTGAAAAGGAACTAGGGATAAAAGTATGGAAGGACATGGATATTATTCGCTTTTTTCTCAATAATGCAGAAGGAAATAACTGGTTGTCAAAAACAACTTGGGAAGGCTATGATAAATTTCTAAAAAAAGAAAAAGAAGCGGCTTATTTAAACGAAATTATTTACGATGAAATGGGCTACGGGACGGTCATGGGGGCAAAAGTGAATTTAGGCATTTTAGTAAAAGCTTTCCAAAAATATTTCCGAGAAAAAGAACAAATTCGTGAGGAAGTATTTGATTATCAATTACTTGAAATCGAAGAGAACCATGTGAAATACAAAGATATTTTAGCCAAAAAAGTAATTTTCTGTGAGGGTTATAGGGCTTTCAAAAATCCTTGGTTTGCCCATTTACCTTATGAATCTGCCAAGGGAGAAGCTTTGATTTTACGCATTCCAAGTCTGAAAACCCCTGATATCATTAAAAAGCATTTCTTTATAGTACCTTTAGAAAATAACTTGTTTTGGTTTGGTTCTAATTATGAATGGGAAGACTTGACGGATAAACCAACCGAAGTAGGAAAAGAGTATTTAATCGGAGCATTAAAAGATATATTGAAAGTAGACTATGAAATAGTGGACCATTTGGCAGCCGTTCGCCCCGTATTAAAAGATAGACGTCCTGCTTTGGGACTACACCCTACTCATTCGACTATTTCGATTTTAAATGGTATGGGAACTAAGGGAACTTCTATTGCACCTTATTGGGCTAAGGAAATGGTGGCATTTTTGACGAAAGAAAAGCCAATTCCTGCGAAAGTGAATGTGGAACGATTTAACGCAAATTGATAGGCTGACGATATACTCAGCCCATAAAATAGACGACCTGATTACTGAAACCTGTGGTACTAACTCTGTCAGGTTAAAGAATTAAAGGAAATCCAATTTTTAAAAAAAAACTTCAATGCCGTTTGTGTACTAGCGATTGTTCTAAAAAAGATGATATAAAAAGCGTTTCCAGAATTCGCAGTTCTGGAAACGCTAATTCCCAATTTTTTATAAAGAATCTAAGTAAGTAGCCATAGAATAGCTTTTAGAAGCTAAGACTCAAACCTAATAAGAAATTTCGTCCTGCCTGTGGATAATAACCCGTCAAATTGTAAGTGCTTCCTTGTTCTAATCTAGTAGCTGGATCATCAGGCCTGCCATCATATCCAGCAGAAATATAGCGATACGTCCAAGCGCTAGAAATATAACTAGCATCAAAAAGATTTCTGACCAATAAAGTTAATCCTATTTCTTTGACAAAAGAGGTTTTGATGGTATAGCTTAATCTAAAATCCGTATAAGTATAGGAAGGCAGAGAGGTATTTTGATTGGATGTATTATCAATAAACTGTTCTCCAACATATTTGGTAGTTAAACCAAAAGACAAGTCTTGATTTTTGACAGCGGGTAGCGCATTAAAATTTAAACCTCCATGTAAAATGGTACTAGGTGAAAAGGCTAAGTCTGTTTTGCCATGTTCGACCGTTTCTTGTGCACCCGTATCCCAACTATCAATAAATTCGGTAAATCCATTGATTCTATTATCACTTAAAGTGACAGAAGCATCGAAATTTAATTGTTTAGTCAATTGTACCCCACCTACGATTTCTATACCCGCACGGTAACTATCTTTTATATTCACTCTAGTATATTCCCCTACATCATTGATTTGCCCGGTTGAAACGAGTTGATTATTATAATCCATAAAATAAAGATTGGCCTCAATCATCGCCTTTTGCCATTGCTTTTTTATCCCTAATTCTGTATCATAAACAGTTTCATGGGTCGGTCTAGAATTTGGAGTAGTATCGGTGAAGTCACTTCTGTTAGGTTCTTTATTCCCAACACCAAAATATGCATATAAACTAGTCTTTGGATTCAATTCTAAGGTTAAACCTACCTTTGGATTGACAAAATTAAAATCAACATCTTGGGTGATGCTACTACCATCATTATCGAAACCAACAAATTCATAACCAACATTTCTATATTGTAAGTCGATAAAACCCGTTAATTTTTCGCTTAAACCATAGCTAGCTTTGGTAAATAGATTGAAATCTGTTTTCGTTGCATCGTTTTCATAATACCGATTATCTTGTTCCGCATCACTAGAAAATCTAGCCCAAATAACTTCACCAAAATGGTCGCCTTTGTAGACACTAAAGGCAGTTCCAAAATTTATATTCATTCTTTGGTCATCACTTCCATAGTTGGCTGCCGCTGAGGTAAAATAAAAATCATTATCCAACCATCTTCTTTCAATTAAATCTGTTTCTGAAATGGTTTCGCCACCAATTTCAAAAGGGGTGAGGTTATATCGTTCAAAGGAAGCGCCCCCCTTATATAACTCAAAAAAGCCTTGTCCTAAGGTATAGTTTCCTGCAAAACTTAAATCCCAATTTTTAGTTAATTGACTATTGAATAAAATTTGGTAATGATCTTGAGAATAATCATCCACCTCATTATCATGTGGTTCGCCTGGTCGCTCTGTGCCTGCGGTATTAAAGGTGCGGAAAGATTCATCAAATTCTGGATTATCTAAGAATTGTGCGGGCACACCATTCCATGCTTGGTAAGTAATCTCATGTCCACTAAAAATATTGAATCGCAAAGAACTTTTTCTGCCAACATAAGCTCCTGATAAATAATAAGAAGACAAATCAACGGAAGCCCGATCGATATAGCCATCCGAATCAATTTTAGATAATCTGCCATCTAAAGTAAATTTACCGCCAATTAAACCAGTTCCAAAAGTAATATTAGCCTTTCTGGTATTAAAGGAACCGATGGTAGTACGAATTTTTCCGTAGGCTTCTCGATTGACGACAGAAGTATTTAAGTTAAGAGATGCACCAAAAGCTGCTGGACCATTAGTTGAGGTACCAACTCCTCTTTGGATTTGGATATTATCGGTTGAACTAGCAAAGTCTGGTAAATTCACCCAAAAGACCCCTTGAGATTCGGAATCATTTAAAGGTACCCCATTTAAAGTTACATTAATTCTACTTGGATCTATCCCTCTGATTCGTAAACCTGTGTACCCAATTCCTGTACCTGCATCAGAATTAATAACAGTTGAAGGCGTCCACTTTAATAGATAAGGAATGTCTTGCCCAAGGTTATTGAGTTCAATGTCTTCTTTTTCTAGATTGGTAAAGGTAATGGGGGATTTTTCGGCAGCTCTTGTGGATCTTACAATTATTTGGTCGAAGGCAACAGGGGCTTCTGCTAGGTTCAGATTAATACTGTTTTTTTGATCTCCATGAACACTTACCTTTTTAGTTGCTGCTTGATACCCTACATAGCTGACAAACAAAGTATAGTCACCTGCAAGCACATTATCGATGCTAAAATTACCATCAATATCTGTAGCAGCACCTTGTTTAGATTCTGTTAATTGTACGGTTGCTCCAATTAGCGCATTGCCATTATTGTCTGTAATCTTTCCCGTTATTTGGGATTGGGCATGGCTGTTCCATGCTACGAAAAGCAGCGTTAAACTTAGTAAAAAAAATCTCATGATAAAATTTTGTGATTGGCATGATTAAACACCAAACTGAATAATTTCTTCTTCCCAGGGGCGTGGGAGAAGCTTGCTTTCTGATAAAGTTTATGCTAATAAACTTTACCCAAGCGTTAAATAAGAATAGACTAATAATAGGGACTATAGTACAGGCGAATTTTAGTTCACCGATAAAATCAGTAAAGAAAAATCCTTTAACCAAATTATTGATAAATAAGTACCTGACGCTTCCTTTGATAAGAAAGTAGTATTTTATCAATTAATCACTACTATAAATCCAAATTAATTAGCTTATCCAAAATGAACACTTGGAAACATTATCCCTTCCCAGCATTATCTGGGCAGGTTCAATGGGTATAATCTCAGGCCGTTGTATTTCAGCCACCCCGTCGAGAAAAGCAAGGCAAAGGTACGAGAGAATTTAAGAAAGAGAAGGAAAATTAGAAAAAAATGACATTATTAGGAAATATTTTTTATTTGGGATATAGTACTAACTACTTAGTACCTTTTTAACCCTAATAAGCCGTTCCTCATTTGTACCAACCAATTCAAAAAAAGGAACATTTAAGGCCGTTAATTCTCTTTTATAAATAGCGAATAAAGCAGCTCTATCATTAGGGGTTTCTCGCAAGGGGTCAAACTCCCAAGGAATGTGCCAATCACATAAAAAATAAACGTCAGGTAAGTTTTGTCGGAGCAATTGATCTAACTTAAAATTATAAAAACCATATTTAAAAATAGACCAGACTTTGATGACTAAAAGAGAGGTATCGAAAAATAGAAATGATTGATCCGCATGATTTTGTTCAAATGCTTGTTGCGCCAATAATTGTCCTTCAGCGATGTTGATTAAGTCGGCAGCAATATAAGGTCGATTTAACTGATTTAAATAAACTCTAGCATATTCTGATAACCATGCTGAAGCATAAGCTTTACTGGTTGTTTTTGTTATGGTGGTTTTACCACTAGATTCAGGACCTGTAAAAACTATTTTACGTTGTTTGCGGGTTGACAATGATTTTTGATTAATTAGATAGTCAGATAAATAATTGACATTATGAATATTTATTATTTTATTTTTCTCTACCCCATATTTTAACCGCCGAAGGCGGCGTTTTTAAAAAGTGTACAGTAGAGAATTTTATTTCTCAAGTCAAACTATCCGTGTTATTATTCATCCCTGTTATTTATTTTATAACACGGATGAATTTTTAACACTGATAATTATCAGTTTTTATCTGATGATTTAATGATTTTGATTTTTTTATCAATATTAACTTACGTTTTGCTGAATTTAAAATGAGAAAAAAACATTCAACCCTTTTTAGCTAGTTATTCACCTTACTTTTTTTCATTGAAAAAAATAGGCAAGCAACATTCGGGGAATGTTGTGGTATGAAAAATTCTAGTTAAAAACAACGACAACCCATCCGCAAGCGGTTCGGAATTATAGCCTCCCATCCGTAAACGGTTCAGGGATATATCCCTTCATCTCATGCAGTTTTTATAGTCTCTTTTTGCCTCTAGGCAAAAGCCTATTCGACCGTGATGCGGGGTCTAGTTCGATTGAAAAGCATTGTTACGGCGTTTAATTCTTTTATGTTTTTATTTTAGCTAAAAAACAGAATTATATTTTGAGTAACTTTTGTTTTCTTTCTCCAAAATCAGCGAAATCTAAGTATTAATGTAAAGGCTAAGGTAAATAGAAATAATTACCTTTGTTGGATAGGTCATAAAAAACTAAAGGGTTTTCTCTATTTGTGCCATATGGCACAAATAGAGAAAACCCTTTAAAAAATTAAAAAATGAATAAAACAATTCTACTTTTAACCATTTTATTTTTATTGATGGCATTTGCCTGTACAACGAAGGTGAAACCCGTAGTGAAAGATCCCATCTTATCTATACCAGCAGCGCTAAAACAATGGCAAATAAACAGAATTCAAGCCATTACTGGACCAGATGGATGGATGTCCTTAGCAGGATTATATTGGCTCAAAGAAGGTGAAAATGCTTTTGGGAGTAGTTCGGCTAATCAAGTAGTATTTCCTGAAAATGCGCCAAGTAATATTGGTACGTTTGAGTTGAAAGATGGAAGGGTAAGGATGAGGATTGAAAAAGATATTTGGGTGAAAGAAGATACAGCAATGCCTAAAGATATAGAATTAGTGCCTGATATGGATGGGCATCCAACTACCTTACAGCTAGGCAGTTTGAGTTGGTATTTAATTCAACGAGAAAACCGTTTTGGTATTCGATTAAAAGATAGCCAAAACCCAAGAATCCAAACTTTTAAAGGGATTGATCATTTCCTTTTTTCAGAAAAATGGAAAATTCCAGCCCAATTAAAACCAGCGACTAAGCAATCAACGATTACCTTAAGGAATGTAATTGATATGGATGTGACAATGAAATTAGAAGGCTACTTGCAATTTGAAATAAACAATGTTGCTTATCAACTGGAAGCCTTGGATGGAGGAACAGATTCCTATTTTATCATTTTTGCAGATGAAACAACAGGCATGGAAACCTATGGTGGAGGTAGATATTTATATGTACCTAGAGTAGATGCAACGAATAAGACGGTTATTGATTTTAATAAAGCACATAATCCACCTTGTGCTTTTACGGATTTTGCCACTTGTCCATTACCTTCTGCTGCGAATCGTTTGGAGTTATCTATTTTGGCAGGAGAAAAAGAGTACCATTAAAATTTATTGCGCTTCTAACCATGAAATCAATTTTTTCTTTCCTAAAAAAGCATTGGTATCAATTATTTAAATATGCAGTTTATTTGTCTGTTTTGACAAATGTAGGGTTATTTTTTAAAAAAGATTTAGCTGCTTCGATACATCGGTTTGGTACTGACTTTTCTGCTTTTCAAATTTTTGAGGCATTTACTTCTACGCTAGATACGGCGGCATGGGTCGTTTTATTATTATTATTTGAGTTAGAAACTTATATCTTACCTAAAGAAAAAATGACAACTACCATAACTTGGTTATTTCGTATAGTTGCAGCCTTTTGTTTTTTAGTGATTATTAAATCTTTTTTTGGTTATTTGGAAAGTTTTTATTGGTTACAAGACTATACAGTATCTTCTATTGGTAATCTATGTGAGGTAATAGGGGAATCTTGGATGATAGAACTAGATGAATTTAAAACAATTGAACAAGGAACCTGTGCGACTTTAGCGGAAGGTACTACTTTCTATAAGCATGCGACGAAAGCCATTTATACCGATAATTATTATTTAAATGCAACAAGCTGGTTAGCGAGTACAGAAGTGATTAATTCTTTTTCTTGGTTACTGATAGTGACTTTATTAGAAATTGAAGTTGTTTATAGACATCGAAGACGAGCGGTTAAGTTTAGTAGCTACCTTAAAAACATTTTTTATTTGTCGTTGCTATCTTGTGCCATTTATTGGGGTATTTATGGAGATTTTTTAGAATTTTGGGATGCTTTTTTATGGATTATCGCCTTCGTATTTATTGAATTGAATTTGTTGGGCTGGGGGAGTGAAGCTTAAAACAAAAAATCCTTTTAGAATGGAATCTAAAAGGATTTTTTGCAGTATAAATTTATTATTTACTAGGCAAATGGATTTTGTGACTACTGTGTTCTACGCTGAATTTCATCTCGAATTTTAGCAGCTTCTCTATAATCTTCTTTATCTAAGACGGACTGTAATAATTTTTGTAAATCTTCTGTTGATCGTTCAGATAATTCTACTTGTTGAACTGAACGTTTTCTTTTTTTCTTAGTCGGTGCTGGTGAATCTACCTCGTCCGCATCTTCTAAAATAACACCTGCTGCATCCAAGATGAATTCGTAAGTATAAATTGGGCATTCAAATCGAACTGCCATTGCTAAAGCATCAGAAGTTCTGGAATCTATTTCTAAGACCTCGCCATCTTTTTCGCAAATTAATCTTGCATAAAAAATACCATCTAAAAGATTATTAATGACAATCTCTTTTAAGGTGATGCTAAAGGTGTCCATTGAGTTTTTGAACAAATCATGCGTTAGTGGTCTACTAGGGGTCATTCGTTCCATGGCAACGGCAATAGCTTGTGCTTCAAAACCTCCGATGACTATAGGCAACCTTCTCACACCATTTTGTTCACCTAATACAACTGCATAATTATGAGAATGCGTTACGCTATGTGAAAGGGCTACTATATCCAATTCAATTTTTTTCATAAATTGCTTGTTTGTCTAAAATTGTTTACACAATCACTTTTCTAACACTACTTTAACGGAAAAGAGGGCAAATATAGTGCATTTTTTATATTTAAAAAATACTAATTTGTTTTACTTGAATTTGACCCAGAATGATTCAAATTCTTTTTAAAACTGAATGCCTAACCATTAAAAAGGATTTTAGCCCAAAATTAACTACCCAATTAAATTAAAAATACAATAATATCCGAAAATCACAAAAATAAATTGCGGAATTTTCTCTAGTATATTAGTAGGTTTAATCTTCCCGATTTTTTAGGGACGGCAAATTTACAAATTCTCTTATTAATCGACAATAGGGTAGAAAGTGACATTTTTGTAGAGCGACTAAAGTTTGGTGAGAATAATTAGAATATTGAGTTTTGTTTTTAATAAAATAATGCAATTTATCTACATCAGCTGTGGTAGTTGTATTAGGCGCTTAAGCCAGTTTTAAAACCAACAAATTGTCGATACCTGCCTGCCGGTAGGCAGGTTTTAAAATGTTGATAAATTTTTAAATTTCAATCTCAACCTCAGATTCAACCTCAATTCCCACCGAAGGTGGTTTAAAATTGAAAATTTGAAATTGAATTTTACTTAGTTACTTCTTGGAAAATATTCTAGCATTTAACTCCTAATGTTTGGTAGGGCTATTTAGTAAAATGAGGTCAAATGGTGGGCGATACTTTCAAAGTATCGCCCACCATTTGACCTCATTTTACCATTAGGATTATCTTATAAAATAACCAGCCTAATATTTCTTTTTTACCTATTTTTCTAAATGTAAGGTGTTGACATAAACAAGCAAGGCTATTTGACCGTAGGAAATAGATGGAATGATAGTTGATGGAATGTGGAATTTTCACTTCTACCAGAACTTAATAGACTTTATTCTAAAAGTTTAGTGCTTCCAGAACTCTAAGTGCAGGAAACACTCTCCGTGTGATTTTTTTCAGAATAAGTAATCACGAAATAATAAATTGATCCTCTAGAATCCCTGCCTGCGGCAGGCAGGCGTTGGGCATTAAATCCTCCGATAAAATCGGAGTAAACTGTGGGAAATCAAATGCTAGTTGTCCAATGCTTACCCCGTATTTTAATCGAGGTTATTTTTTTCCGTTACTAAACACTAATAAACGAACAAAAATTACTGAATTATGAGATTATGGATAGGTCTATATGTTTTATTTTTAGGACTACCCCTTTTGGGTCAACATAATTCCTCTAATACTAACTTCTGGCAGCGATACTCAACCCCACAAAAAGAAACGACTGCGAATTCACAAAACCTATTATTTTCCCTTGATCGAGCAGCGCTAGAAAAAGCACTTCTTAGGGTACCTAATAGAATGTTTAGTAAACCATCTGCTAAAAAAACGATTATTTCTTTTCCTTTAAAAAATGGAGCATTTTACCAATTTTTAATAGAAGAAACGAATAATTTTCATCCAGATTTAGTGCGACAATTCCCTGAAATTAGATCTTTTGTGGGTGAAAAAATAAATGAACCCAGTACGACTATTCGATTTGATATTAGCCCTAAAGGATTTAGTGGTATGATACATTCTAATAAAGAAGAGTTGTTGTTCATAGATAATTTGACGACGGAAAAACAGTCTCTTTATAAAATTTATACTAAGAAGGATTTAACAAGGATTCCTTTTGCTTGCGAGGTAATTCAATGGAAAAATAGCATAAATTCCATGCCGAATCTTTCTCGAAATAGGGCAGCAAATTGCCAATTGCGCACTTTTCGTTTGGCTTTAGCTTGCACAGGAGAATATGCAGATTTTCATGGTGGAACAACTGCTGATGCATTGGCAGCGATGAATAGCACGCTGAGTATTATTAACGATATTTTTGAAAGGGAGTTAGCGGTTAGATTTGAATTGATTCCCAATACAACGGATTTGATTTTTTTAGATTCGAGGACAGACCCTTATACCAATAATAATTTGGGCGAGATGTTAGGAGAGCATCAAACAGTCTGTGACAATAGGATTGGGGTTGATAATTATGACATAGGACATGTGTTTAGTACGGCTTTAGGTGGTGTTGCTTTCTTAGGAGTAGTTTGTGAAGACCGTTTTAAAGCTGGCGGAGCAACGGGATTTATTCGACCAGAAGGCCCAACTTTTGCTATTGATTTAGTGTCTCACGAATTGGGGCATCAATTAGGAGCTTCGCATACTTTCAACGGAGATGAAGCAGCTTGTTCGGGGAATAATCGTAGTGATAATACCGCCGTAGAACCGGGGAGTGGTTCTACTATAATGGGCTATGCAGGAATTTGTGCTCCTCAAAATATTCAAGAAAATTCAGATCCCTATTTTCACGCCATCAGTTTAGCACAAATGCACACTACTTTAAATCAGACTGCTTGTGCTAATTTACCCACAAACTTTAATAATACTAGCCCAATAATTACCAGCCCAGATGCGAAATACTTTATCCCTCCTTCTACTCCTTTTGTATTATCTGTTGATGCTAATGATGGAGAAAGCAATGAATTGACTTATAGTTGGGAGCAGATGGATAATGGTATAGCACCTCAACCACCTCGACCATCTAATAGCCTTGGACCATTATTTAGAAGCCTTCTTCCTGATAATTCACCATCTAGGTACTTTCCCAACCTAATGGACCTAAGCCAAAATAATATGCCCGTCTGGGAAGTACTTCCGAGTGTCAATAGAATGATGAATTTTCGAGGTACCGTTAGAGATAATCAATTGAATGGTGGTTGTACTGAAGAAATGGACGTTAGTATTGAAGTGACCAATGCCCCACCATTTAGGGTATTAACACCTAATGATCGAGTGATTTGGGAAGTAGGTACCCAAAAAACAATAAACTGGGAAGTTGGGCAAACAAATGAATCTCCGATAAATACCTCAGCAGTTGATATATTTTTGTCTATTGATGGAGGCTTGACTTATCCTATTGAAGTGGCTAAGAACCTGCCCAATACAGGAGCAGGTAGAATTTTAGTGCCTAATTTTGTATCTACTACTGCTCGCATTATGGTAAAAGCAGTAGACAATATTTTTTTCGATATTTCTAATCAAAATTTTGAAATTACTAAACCAGAAAATGATTTTGACCTAGCTGTTACTGCTAATCAGTCAGTATGTTTGCCAGATGCAGCTATTTATGATATAGAACTAACTGCCACAGGGAACTTTTCAGAAACCATTCAATTGAGCACCAGTAATTTACCTGCGGGGGTAGTGGCGGTTTTTTCAGAGGTTAACCCCTTTGCACCAAGTACTGTTCAACTTACCTTGAATAATTTAGATAACCTTTCTGGTAATTTTATTTTTGACCTTCTGGCAAGCACTTCTAATAGCGAAAAATCAAGAACCTTAACCTTAAATGTCACTCCCACTATTCCGACACAAGTTATATTAAGGAATCCGCTAAACACTGCAACAGATATTACTACCATGCCTACTTTTACTTGGCAAGGAGTAAGGAGTGCAACCCATTATTACCTTGAAATAGCGGAAGATATAACTTTTGCCAGCCCAATTTTTAGTCAAATAAATATCCAAGATACTACCTTCACCCTAGCAGAAAAATTGAAGAATAATAGTAACTATTTTTGGCGAGTAAGGGGAGATAATATTTGCGGTGCAGGGTTGTTTAGTACGATATATTCTTTTCAAACAATTAACGAAATTTGCGAAGCATTTACACCTATTGATTTACCTTTAACTATTGCTCCTGATTCTAGAGCTATCATTACCTCAGAACTTACAATTCCAACCGCAGGAGAGATATTGAGCATTCAACTTACTGATGTACAGATTCAACATTCTTTTGTTAGTGATTTAGTCGTGGATTTAATAAGCCCGACAGGAAACGCTATTAGATTGATTGAGCATATTTGTGGTGCTGCCCAAGATCTAAATTTGACCTTTGATAGTGAAGCTGCTACTATTTACACAGCTATTTCTTGTCCACCTAATACTAGAGAAAGGGTTCAACCCTTAGAGACTTTGACTGCTTTGATTGGAACCGAAATGCAAGGAACTTGGTCCTTAATAGTCCGAGATGAGGAGTTACTAGATGGGGGAGCTTTGGAGGCTTGGACCCTAGATATTTGCTACAAAATAGCACAACCGTTGATTTTTTCAAGCAATAAAACGGCAGTTAGTTGTGCAGGAGGAAACGATGGAAGCCTTAGTATCCTTGCCGAAGGTGGTACAGGAAATTACCAATATGCTTGGAGCAATGGTGCTACTACGCCAAATCTTGAATCACTAAGAGCAGGTACTTACGGCATCACTATCTCAGATGGAAAGCAAGTCCTAGATACAACTTTAGTTATTGAAGAACCATTGCCTTTGTCCATCAATTTTATTCGAGATAAATCGGGCTGTATTGGTGAAAATAATGGAGTACTTTTAACGAATGTTTTTGGAGGGACAGGGACCTATCAATACGAATGGTCAAATGGAGCGACTACAAGTACAATAAACCAATTACCATCGGATAATTATATACTGACGCTAACAGATGAATTGGGGTGTACTATAATGGATTCCATTATTTTGAATGCATTTCCAATGGTTGAATTAGCCATTGCTACCCAAATAAACCCTCGTTGTCCAAGCGATTCCATAGGAAAGGCAAGCATTATTTCAAATGATCTTTCCAATAGCTTTGTTTATGAATGGTCGAATGGGTTGATTGGCAATAATCAAGATAGCTTACCTGTAGGAAGCTATAATGTAGTTGCTACCGATACCAATGGTTGTCAAGGAACTTTAATGGTGACAATTGAACAGGTGTTTGATGAAACCCCTCCTATTTTAGATTTAAATCCGACCATTATTTATTTGGATGAAAATGGTAGAGCAGAATTACCAATTAAGGAGATAGATGCGGGGAGTTTTGATGATTGTGGTGGCTTAACATTATCTTTAAATCGAAGTCAATTTAATTGTCAAAGTTTGGGCTTGCATAGTGTGCTAGTAACTGGTAGAGATGAAGCTGGAAATGAGGTGATGGCTTCCGTTAATATCATTGTGGAAGATACGCTCGCACCGATTTTTGATTGCCCTGATTTTATTAATATGAACGGTTGTCAGCCTATTACACCAACAGATTATCCAATAGCTACAGATAATTGTAGAAACCTTGATGTACAGCTTTTAACAGCAGCGGATAATGGATTTATGCAAGATACCACCATCTTATCTTTTAGAGCAGAGGATAGAAGTGGGAACGAAACATTTTGTTACCTTCCTATTTTTAGAGACTTAGCCCTGACTGCTTCAAGTGACGTGATTCCAACCAGTTGTGCAGATGGAAACGATGGGGCAGCTACTTTGGTTTTAAGTGGTGGACAAGCTCCCTTTACCTATTTATGGAATGATCCTCTAAACCAACAAACTTTAACGGCTACAAATTTAGCTAGTGGAAATTATGAAGTGACTATCACGGATAATACTGCTTGTATTTTTATAGAAAATGTAGTGATTGAAAGCCCAGCACCCATTACTATTACAGATACAATTATTTCAGATGAAATTAATGGAACGGCTAACGGCAGTATTGAAATAAATGTTATCGGAGGAACGGGAACCTTTAGACCAACTTGGTTTAAAGATGATGTTTTAGTTGGTATAGATTTTAGACTTGATAGCTTGATAGCAGGGGAATATCAATTAAATTTAACGGATGAGAATGGTTGTAGATTGATCGAAACCTTTGTGCTGGATATGTTAACCAACACGCAAGATTTGACTTTTGTGGAAGGCATTAATCTTTATCCCAATCCAACCAAAGGTATTTTTATAGTAGATTTTACTTTTTCCGCCAGCCAACAGTTTTCCTTGACTTTATATAATTTGCTTGGTGAAACCATCACTCCTGCTATAAAATTGAATAGACAAACTGGACAGCACTATTTTGATTTATCTACTTTCCCAAATGGAACGTATTGGGTAAAAATGGAATTTGAAAATGAGGTCTTTGCTCAGCCAATTATTTTAATGAAATAATTTAAGACGACCCTAAAAAATGTTTGTTAGGTATTAATAGAATCATAGTGATTAAAAGTGGTCAAATGGTGGGCGATACTTTCAAAGTCTATTGACACCCCACAACTTGTTCCGATTCATCGGAATCTTTTTTT
>CAZXYA010000099.1:0-20612 GCA_964644655.1 uncultured Saprospiraceae bacterium
TATTTTGGTGACTGACATTGGCATTATTTTGAATAAGGGCACGAATGACATCTAAATGGCCTAATTCAGCTGCAATACATAAAGCGGTGTTGTCCATATAATCCGTTGCATCGACTTCCGCACCATAGTTGATTAAAATCCGCACGATGGCAGGATTTCCATTTACGGTAGCCAGTTGTAAAATGGGGGTACCAATCTTATTTGTCCAATTCGCATCGCCTTGGGGGTCAGCACTTTTACTCAATAAAATACCTGCAACAATATCATGTCCTTTTTGCATAGCGATATAAAGAGGGGTTTCGCCATTATCATTAGGAGCATTAATTTTTGCGTCATTTTTAATTAAGAAAGCGACCGTTTTAGGCTTATTCAGTTCCGCAGCTCTGGCTAGGGGGGTACTGCCATTGCTTTTGTGATTGATTCTAGCTCCTTTGCTCAATAGCTTTTCTAGGAGAAAGAGATCGTCTAATTCAACTGCTAGGTATAAAGGGGTTTCGCCCACATCATTTTTCAGGGAGGTTTTGGCGCGCTTCACTACTAAGTTGATAATATCCATATTACCACTTTTGATAGCTAGTGTTAAGGGAGTTTCGCCTTCATCATTTTTGAGATTGATGACTGCCCTTTTAGTTAGCACTTCTACCACGGAGGTATTTTGGTTTTTGATAGCTAACGTCAAGGCAGTTTCACCCTTCTCATTTTTTCGATAGTAATGGATGCTGTCTTTTTGCATGTCTGCAATTCGATCAGCGTTGCCAGAATTAATGGCTTCGAATTGATAGTCAAAATTATTCTTTTTCGACTTCTTTGTTTTTTTAGTTGATTTGGGCGCTTCCGAATCGGCTTCGGGAGTGTTTATAGTTGCAGGGGAATTATTTTCTGTAAAAAAATCTTTTTCGGATGTTGTAGTTGCTTCTTCTTGTGCAATTGCTACTGTAGTAGCAAAAACGAGCATACTTAAAATTAACGATAGGTACTTCATGATGGTCACTTTTGTTTTTTGCCAAAATAATGTAACAATTAAAAATTAGCTAAAAGTGGCAGTTCTTCATTTCTTTTTAGAAATGTTTTGAACAAGCGGGTGATTTGAATTTGAGATTATGCTAATTTTCTGTTACTTAAAAGTGTAGATTTTAACCATAAAGGAGGATCGCTTTAGATTTTTAGTTAAAAGATGGTGTTGAATCCTAGCATCATAGATAGTATAATGAGCTATCTAAATGTTGATTTTACATTCAACAAATGAATAAATGAGTTTGTGTTATAGGAGTTATTTAGAGTGAAATGCAGTAAACCGCAATGGCGGTTAAAAAAGATAGATTAGAATAAAGTAGAAGATATTTGGATAAGCTGTTTAATTTTTCTTTTTTGTTAATAATTACACTTTATAAATGTTTTTAAGAGTGATTTTATTATGCGAAAATTATTTTTTTTTGAAAAAAAATTGATTTAATCGTTTGCGGCATTTTTTAAAATCAATATAATGTACTGGTAATCAGAACAATACAATTAATTTAAAATAATAAAAAATTATTTCATTTTATTTTAATCAAATGGAAAATATAGATGCATTAAGAATCAATTTTAGTCGAGACCAATTAGTCCTATTAAATTTTTGCTTGGGATTTTTGATGTTCGGGGTAGCCTTGGATATAAAAGTGAAGGATTTTAAACAATTATTCCATGCTCCCAAACCGCCTATTATTGGATTAATTTCTCAATTAGTTTTATTGCCAATTTTAACTTTAGGTTTGACTTTTTTGTTGAATGTGCAACCCTCCATTGCTTTAGGAATGATTTTGATAGCGGCTTGTCCTGGCGGCAATGTATCCAATTTTGCTGTACATCTCTCTAAAGGAAATACTGCCTTGTCCGTACTGATGACTTCGGTTTCTACTTTGGCTGCTATTTTTACAACCCCTATCTTATTTGGACTACTCTCCCAATATGTTCCCAATACCACTACTTTAGGGCAGAGTATATCGGTTGATCCTATAGAAATGATTCAAACCATTTTAAAATTAGTGGTGCTTCCTTTAGCAATAGGTATGTCATTGAATCATTTTTATCCTAAATTAACGGAACGCATTCAATCGCCTGTTAAAATATTGTCTATGCTTATTTTCTTTGGCATTGTCTTTTTTGGCATTAAAGGAAACTGGGAAAATATTTTAACCTATGTGGACGACATCTTTTTTATTGTTTTAATTCATAATTCATTGGCTTTCCTTTTAGGATTTAGTTGGGCTAAATTAATGAAAATGTCTGTGTCAAATATCAAAGCGATTACCATCGAAACAGGCATTCAAAATTCGGGACTTGCCTTAATTATTGCCCTTAATTTTTTTAGTGATTTAGGTGGTATGGCATTGGTCGCTGCTTGGTGGGGGATTTGGCATTTACTTTCTGGATTTGTGGTAGCTATGTTGCTGAGCCAAAGACCGCCAGAGATATAGCACCAAATAAGCTTTCCAGCCATCAAAAGGAGCAAAAAAATCATCTAGTAATGCTCTCGAAGGTCGTTTAGGAAATCCTTTTATCGCATGTAGCGCATTATACAAGCCAACATCCCCATAAGTCAAAGCATTTGGACATTTCAAACATTTCATCATCGCATAATTAGCAGTCCATTCTCCTACCCCTCTGATTTTGAGGAGTTCTTTGGCGATTAATTTTTCTTCTTTTAAATACGAAACGGCTACTTTAGAAATTTGATGGTTGGCAAATAGTTGGGCTATGCCAATGATATACTCTGACTTTTGCCTAGAAAATTGAATGGTTCTTAATTCCTCAACAGTTAGTTTTGCTAACACTTCAGCTTCAGGAAAAAGGTAATAATCTTTGCCTTGATAAGTTGCTTTATAACTGTATTTTTCTACCAAGGCACGTTTGCATTTATAAGCAAAAGTGAGGTTAATTTGTTGGCCAATAATGCTCCAACATAAAGATTCAAAAAGGTCATTAATGCCAATTAAACGCAAGCCGTGATAGGCTTTCACCATATAGGCTAAATCGGTTTCTGCTTGCAATAAGGGATAGAAATTAGTTAAATCTGCTTTTAAGTCAAACCACTCTTTTACATAGTGTGTTAATTTCGCTTCGTCTGGATTTGTATTATTTAGTATATTAATTATTAAATAATCTCCTGCTTCTTTGACTTCAAATAAAACAATTTCAGCGCCTAATTTAATTAATTTAATGACTGAATCTGCTTTGACTTCATACAAACAATCATCATAATTTCGGTTCAAAAACCAGAGGCATTCCTGGAAAGAAAAAAGGGGCGGTTTTGGTATTGTTAGCAAGGTAATTATTTAATGATGAACGATGAATTGGATGTAAACACTAATACATTTAGAGATTCAGGTAAAAAATGATCAAAATCCGTTGCTAATTTAATCCGTTGCTAACTATTTTTTTAGCAGCGGATTAAGTTAGCAACGCCTGCCTGCCGCAGGCAGGGATTTGACGAGCTAGATGACATTTTAAACATTTCCTTAATCTCTCTTTTTTACCTGATTATTTATTATACTCTGCGTCTACCAACTAATCTAAACTTTCGCAATAAGTTTTTAGATTGTTCTGGGGTAGAATTAATAAAAAATACGCCAGTAAACATAATACAAACTGCCAAAATTGATTGCCCAGTCACTAATTCATCTCGAAAATGCCAGCCTAAAGCTAAAGCAATAATTGGATTGACATAAGTACTGGTCGCTACTTTTTCTGGAGATACTTTTGTTAGTAGATAATTAAAAGCAGAAAAAGCGACTGCTGCGCCAAACACAATTAAATAACTTAGGGCTAACCAAGCAGTTGATGGTACAGCAGTAAAATCAAAGGACAAAGAGTTTTCTAAAAATAGGGAAAAGATAAATAAAGTAGCCGCTCCAGATATCATTTGTATGGCATTATTCACCATCTGAGGTTTCGGTAAATCCGATTTAGATACAAAAATAGACCCAAAACCCCAAGCTATCATACTGAAAAATATGACCATTACGCCTTTCCATTGTTCTGGCCCTGTCATTAATTCTTTTTGACTCACTAATAAATACATGCCTAACATGCCTAAAAAGATACCTCCAAATGATTGGGTAGCAGGTCTTTTTTGGTCGATTGCCCACATCATCAACACGACTATTAATGGCTGACCAGAAATAACCAAAGCGGTAAATCCTGAATCGACAAACTGTAAAGCCCAAGCAACACCTCCTGTTCCAAGGCCTAAAAAGAGTATACCTGCAAAGACGGCATTCCTAAGTTGCTTCTTAGTAACTGACTGATATTTCCTTAATAGTATTGTCAAACAAAATAGGAGTAAAGAAGCCAAACTAAAGCGAATGGTAGACATGATAAAAGGTGGTAAAGATTCTACCGTATAAGCAATAAACAAATAGGTGGACCCCCATATAATATAAACCGCCGCAAAGGACAAAATAATCAAGAATAAAGAATTATCTTTAGAGGTGTTCATTAGTTGTGGTCTTATTTGTATTTTTAAAACAGTAGCAACTATTAACGAAGGTAAATAGTTTCTTGAAAGAAGAGGTTTTATTTGGAAAAATGCCTGCAAATAAATATTTATGGTCAAAATTTGTCTAAAAAATATTTGTCTAATGAAATCGCTAGGTGAACTTCTAAAAGAAAAAAGACAGGAAAGTGGATTAATCCTAAGAAAAGTCGCTGCCATTGTTGATATAGATCAATCATTAATTAGTAAATTCGAGAAGAATGAACGTATACCAACTAAGCAACAAATAACTAGGCTTGCTGATTTCTATCAACTTGAAATTAAAGAATTGCTAATCAAGTGGTATTTTCAAAAGATATATGATGTATTAGAAGACCAAGAAGATGCTATCCAAATACTGAAAGTTGCGGAAGCTAGAATAGCTTATAAAATTAAGAAAAAGTAAAAATAAAATGAAGAAGAAATTATTATCTCTTTTCTCTGGCTGTGGAGGTATGGATATCGGTTTTGAAGGAAATTTTTCGATTATTCGGGATACGCTTAATATTAATATTCACAAAGATTGGATTGCCGAAGAAGTAGGTAAGTATATTACCTTAGAGGAAACGATATTTGAAACTGTATTCGCAAACGATATAAATAAATATGCAAAAGTTGCATGGGATAATTATTTTAGTTTGAAAAGAGGAAAATCCTTAAATGGAACATTTAAGGTAGATAGCATAGTTGATCTTGTGAAAAGATATAAAGCGGGTGAAAAAGATATATTTCCAAATAATATAGATATAGTAACTGGTGGCTTTCCATGTCAAGATTTTAGTGTTGCAGGGAGAAGAAATGGATTTAATTCACATAAAGATCATCATGGAAAAATAATAAATCATTCTATTCCAACATCGGAGACTAGAGGGCAATTATATATTTGGATGAAAGAAGTGATAGAAATTACTAAACCAAAAATATTTATTGCTTAAAACGTAAAGGGATTAGCTAATTTAGGAACAGTAAAAGAGATTATACAACATGATTTTTCTAAAATAGATGGAAATGGTTATTTTGTGTTTACACCAAAAGTTTTACATGCTGGTAATTATGGTATTCCTCAATCAAGAGAAAGAATCTTTTTTATAGGTGTCAAAAAATCTGCCTTAAAAAAAGGGATATTAAAAAAATTAGAATCAAAGCTAATTACAGAAGAATTAAGCCCTTATCCTATCCCTACGCATCGGATTAATGGAGAATTACATTATTCTAAATATGAAAGCCAACTTCAAAAATTTGTTGCCGTTAAACATGTCGTTACTGATTTATTAGAACCAGAATACGCTGAAGATTTATCTCAAAAATATTTCTCGAAAGCTAAATATATGGGCGCTCATTGCCAAGGACAAAATGAGTTAAAATTAAATAAATTAGCGCCGACTATTAGGGCAGAACATCATGGTAACATAGAATATAGAAGACTTTCTTTGGAAAATGGAGGCAAAAATATTTTAGAAATAGAGCAAGGAAATAAAGAGAGGCGATTAACTTTAAGAGAATGTGCTAGAATTCAAACATTTCCTGATGATTTTAATTTTGTAATCCCATCGGAGAATAATGGGCGGAAATTTCAATTAAGTGCTTCACAAGGCTATAAATTGGTTGGAAATGCTGTTCCTCCATTACTTGCCTATCATATAGCTAAAAAAATTGAATCTATATGGCCGCTTTATTTTGAATAATAATATCTTTGAGTCAAAAAATTGAATGACTCTTAATTTTAATAAAAACAACAAATTAAATTATTTTCTTTCGCAATATTTTTATGAACTTGAAATCATCTTAAATACGAAAGCTAAAGAAATTTCATCTGTGAAATTCCAATCTGAAGAATCCAATACAGATGAGTATTTGAAGAATTTTGTTAAGAAAATTATATTGCAAAATAACAGCCTAAAAAATAAGCAAATTACAACACTAAGCTTAACTTATGGTGACGAATCAAAATCCCTAAAAGTAAAAGAATTCAATCAGTTTCATATCACAAATGTATTCTTACCGAATGAATTAACAGTAGAGTTAAAGCATAAAATAGGGGCAACCAAATCTTCTGTTTATACTAATCCTGATTTGTTATTAGAAATTAAAGGATATAATCAAATTCTTTACCAATCAGTCGAATTAAAATCAACTAAAAATAACAAAATTTCTAGTTCAAGTGTACAACAAGTCAATCCTTATGAATGGGTCATTTTTATAAAAAGAAAAAATGATACTATTCAAATAGCAACTGGTCACTATATCAATAGTATAACTGAAAAATTACCTTTCCCTGACCGAAGCCCTCGTCCACAAATAGGATTCAATACATTGGTAGACTGAAACAAGAAAAATCGAATTTTAAATAATAAAGATTTCTCTTACAAATTGGATATAGCAACTAATAACAAAAAACTTAAAATCCTAGCAGATTGGCAAGAAGTATTGGTAGAAGAATGGATGAATATATTACAAAGTAAAACCAAAATGAAAAACGAAAAATGGTTCAATAATACACTTAGAAAGTTTGCTATAAAATTTTTAGAGTATTCTGAAAATCTAGATGAAAAAGAACTGAAAGATTTAAAGCGTAGACTAAAGAATTTTACCGATAATCAATAATCAAATATCCTAATCAAATTTATATCAAGTATGGCTACCACTATCACCAAAAAAGACCTCCAACATATCCCAGGCGACTGGGGATTACCTTTCTTCGGACATTTTTTCGAATTCGTTTCAAATGCCACCCAATTTTACGAAACTAGAAAAAAGAAATATGGCGATATTTTTAAAATAAGTACACCAGTTGGCATGGGAGTGATTTTATGTGGTCCAGCAGCCAATAAGTTTATTTTAGTCGAGGAAGGAAAATTTACTTCTAGTAAAGAAGCATGGGAAAGTTCTTTGGGCGAATTATTTCCAAATGGTTTGATGTTAATGGACGGTGATCAGCACAAATACCATCGAAGCATTATGCAGGAGGCCTTCAAAAAAATTCCAATGCAGGGCTATTTAGATATTATGCCTATTATTTTAGCCGATGGGATTGCAGAATTAAAAGGCAAAAAGAAAGTATTGGCGTTTCCGTTTTTTAAGAATTTGACGCTTAAAGTTGCCGCAAGTGTATTTTTTGGGCTTGATCCTAAAGAAGATTTAACAGCCGTTAATAAAGCCGTAACAGACATTGTCAATGCCTCAGCTGCCCTTCATATTAAATTGCCTTTTTCCAATTACCAAAAAGGCATCAATGGCCGGAAATTTTTAATTAAGTATTTTAAAGAAATTTTACCTGAACGGCGAGCGAATCCTGGTAAGGATTTATTCAGTCGATTTTGTACGGCTAAAGATGAAGATGGCAATCAATTTACTGACCAAGAGATTATTGATCACCTGATTTTTGTATTGATGGCAGCGCATGATACGACGGCTATTACCCTTACTTTAATGAGTTATTTCCTAGCAAAACATACGGATTGGCAAGATGTCGTACGAGCAGAAGGGGCTAATTTTGAAGTTAATGACCAAACTAAAGTCAAAGATTTAAGGACGTTAGATAAAATGGGTTTGGTCATGAAAGAAACTCTTCGGATTCATCCGCCCTTGATTACGGTATCTAGAAAATTGAAACGAGCAGTTGAGATAAACGAATTGACGATTCCTAAAGAAACATTTGTTAGCGTCGTTTTTCAAATGACCCATCACGATGAGCGAATTTGGTCGAATCCTGCAAAATTTGACCCAGAGCGTTTTAATAAGGAAAGAAATGAACAGCTAAAATGCCCTTTTGGATATGCGCCTTTTGGTGCAGGAAAACATCATTGTATTGGCTATCAATTTGCCGAATTAATGGTTAAACTAGGTATGACGGAATTATTAAAACGGTATAAGATTTCTGTTCCAGTAGGTTATGAATCACCTATTCGAGATGTCCCTTTGAAACAACCGAAGGATAATTTGCCGCTTTATTTAGAGGCAATTTAGACATAATAAATCCATAGCTTAGGCTGAAAAATCAGCAAGTCTGTTTAAGAGTAAAACATCTTTTTTCGATTATACTTATTTTTGCCAAAATTTTAAGGCGAATGGTATCGGGGAAAGATGTTTTTTATGCAGCTCTATCCCATTCTCCATTAATCATCAAATCTAAAAAATGGCTTTAACGGAATCTAATATGCTGCCTTTAGGCACCAAAGCTCCTGATTTTATTCTACCAGATACGATTTCTGGTAAAAATATTAGTTTTCAAGAGATTAAATCTGAGGTAGCAACGGTGTTGATGTTTATTTGCAATCATTGTCCTTATGTGATTCATATCAATGAAGGATTGGTTGCATTAGTAGAAGAATACAAAGAATTAGGGGTTAATTTTGTAGCCATTAGTTCTAATGATGTAGAAAATTATCCACAAGATGCACCAGATAAAATGACGATTCATGCGCAAGAAGCGAATTATAATTTCCCTTATTTATACGATGAATCGCAGGAAGTAGCCAAAGCTTATGATGCTGCTTGTACGCCAGATTTTTATATTTTCAATGGAAGTGACCAACTGGTTTATCGAGGACAATTAGACGGTTCTCGACCGGGTTCTGGAAATCCTGTTACAGGAGAAGACTTGAAGGCAGCATTAGATGCTGTTCTGGTTGGGCGACCTGTTGCTAGTCTACAGCGACCTAGTGCAGGGTGTGGGATTAAGTGGAAGCGGTAAATCATAAATCTGGGATCATACATCATAAATCCATTTATTTTATGCTATATGGATTTATGATGTAAGATTAGGGCTGTTAAGAGAAATAATTTAACACTTAATTTGATGCTTTTTGCAAAGTGTTTTTTGAAATTTTAACACATAGTCACATAGTTCACATAGATTTTTTACTCGAAAGTATCCCCTTAAACTGTTCTTTTACGACCTCGCTAATTGCCTTAAAAATAGCAGGATTGCCAACAATAATATTTTTGCCAAATAGATAATCATTGCCTCCCGAAAAATCGGATACTTGTCCACCTGCTTCTTGGATAATAATGACGCCTGCCGCCATATCCCAAGCGCTTAAACTGTATTCGTAAAAACCATCAAATCGACCACAAGCAACATAAGCTAAATCTACTGCTGCTGCACCACAACGGCGAATCCCTCTTGTGTTTTGAATCAATTGTCGAAAAACAGCTAAATAAGGATCAATCCACTTAAAGTCGTAATAGGGAAAACCTGTTGCTAATAAAGATTCGCTTAAGGTACTGGTTGAACTTACCTGAATGGGGGCATCATTTAAAAAAGCACCACCGCCTTTCCATGCATAAAAACATTCCGAACGATTCACTTCATAGACTACTCCTAAAACGGTTTCTTCGTGATGTTGCAAGGCAACACTTACGGCAAACATAGGTACTTGATGCAAAAAATTGGTTGTTCCATCTAAAGGATCAATAATCCATTGGTATTCACCTTTGGTTTGTTCCACGGTTTCTTCTTCTGTTAAAAAAGTAGAGTGGGGTAGTAAAGCACTTAATTTGCTAACCAATTGCCTTTCTGCAGTTTTGTCAACATAACTTACCAAACTATTAAGGCTCTTGGTTTCAATAGCCGCCGCTTGTACTTTTCCTAGTTCTGCTTGTAAAAAATCGGCGGTTTCAGTTACTATTTTAATAGTGGATTGGCAGAGCGTTGCTAAAGTATTTGTATCCATTGATGTGGTAGATTTTATATTTTATGAAATGTCAAAAGTATTATTTATTTTCCTTGTACTTATATTGTAAAGGGTTTTCTCTTAAAAAGTAGGAATACTCTATCCTACGAAAAATGAACCAATACAACTAACGGAGTTATATTGGATACATCTCAAATTGTCGCAGTTTAGGCAAGTATAAACAAAATCCTGTAAATTTGTAAAAACACATTAAAATATGAAGCCAACAGTTTGTAAGACACCAAGATGGCAAATGCTGAAAGGTCAAATTCAAAACCTTAATCCAAAGGAATTTAAGGAAAAGATAGCAACTGTAAAAGATGCCATTCTAATTGATGTGCGCAGCCCAGAAGAACATGTGGTTAATCCTTTGCCCAACTCCTTAAATATCAATTATCTAGGAGAAGGATTTTGGGAACAAATTGAAGTGTTAGATACCACCAAGACCTATTTAATTTACTGTCGAACAGGTCGGCGTAGTTTGAGGGCTTGCACTTTAATGAAAAACGGCGGTTTCGAGCAGGCAAAAGTATTTAATTTAGATGGTGGCATGGTGGCTTGGGAAGAAGTATTTGGATATTAGAATACGAGGTATGGAGGAAACAAGGTGATGAGTTAATGAGATTCAACCTCATAACCTCATAACCTCATAACCTCATAACCTCATAACCTCATAACCTTGATTAGTCAAAAAAGCGTACAAGAAATATTAGAAAGAGCAAGAATCGAAGACATAGTAGAAGACTTCGTGGACCTCAAACGCCAAGGGGTAAATCTCCGTGGCTTATGCCCTTTTCATAATGAAAAGACGCCTTCCTTTACGGTGTCTCCTAGTAAAAATATTTGTAAGTGTTTTGGTTGTGGGAAAGGAGGAGATCCAGTACAGTTTTTAAGAGAAAAAGAGGACTTGACTTTTCCGGAGGCCTTGCGCTATATCGCCAAGAAATATGGGATACAAATAGAAGAAAAAGAATTGTCTCAAGAAGCAATTAAAGAGAAGCAATTATTCGATAGTTTATATTTGGTCAATGAATACGGTAAAGATTTTTACCAAAAGGAATTATTTGAAACGACTAGAGGCAAAAGTGTAGGCTTGTCTTATTTTAAAGGACGAGGATTTCGAGAAGCGACGATTAAAAAATTTGGTTTAGGCTATGCACCGAATGCAAAAGATTTATTGACCGCAAGTGCCGTAGCTGCGGGATATAATATTGAATTACTTAGAAAAGTACGACTGACGAATCAATATGATGGCGATTTTTTCCGAGATCGAGTCATGTTTACCATTCATAATTTATCGGGAAAGGTCATTGCTTTTGCAGGGCGAACCTTACAAAAAAATAGTAAAACAGCCAAATATATTAATTCTCCAGAATCGGAGATTTATATCAAGAATAAGGTTTTATATGGTGCTTATTTTGCTAAAAAATCTATTCGAGAATTAGATGAATGTATTTTAGTAGAAGGCTATACGGATGTCATTTCGCTGCATCAAGCAGGTATTGAAAATGTAGTGGCTTCTTCAGGAACTTCTTTAACTGTTGGGCAAATTAATTTAATAAAACGCTATACGCCCAACATTAAAATTTTGTATGATGGAGATGCAGCAGGAATTAAAGCGGCTTTGCGTGGATTAGATTTGGTCTTAGAACAAGATATGAATGTCAAAGTCTGTCTATTGCCAGATGGAGAAGATCCGGATTCTTATATGCAAAAAGTAGGGTTGACTGCATTTAAAGTATACATGGATAAAGAAGGAAAAGATTTTATCCTCTTCAAAACAAATTTATTACTAGCAGAAGTAGCTGATGACCCCGTTAAGAAAACGGAATTAATTAAAGACATTGTTCATAGTATTTCTAAAATTCCTGATGCGATTAAGCGGTCGATGTACGTCAAGCAATGTGCACAAATAATGGAGGTTTCTGCGGACTTATTAACTGCAGAATCGGACAAAGAAATTCAAAAAGTACAAAAGAAAAAAGAGCAGAAAGCTTATTTTGATAGAAAAAGACAACAACAGAATTTTCCTTCAGGTAATTCAGCCCCCTTTCCGTCTGATTATGCCCCTTTTCCTGGTGCTCCGCCTCCTGGTGGATTCCCAGAAAATACCCCTTTCCCCGGGATGGATTATGGACAAGCGATGCCAGATACAGGTGTACCCGGACAAGCGCCTAAATCTATTGTTGGAGATGAATTTCAGGAAAAAGACATCATTCGGATATTGATTAGTGGTGGAGCACAAATTTTTGATAAGGAAGATGATATTACCGTAGCTGAATATGTTTTAAATAATATCGAAGATGTATTGGATAGTTTTGATGATGCTACCTATGAAGTAATTGCTAAAGAATATCATCAAAATAGAAAATTGGATAGTAATTATTTTTTGACACATAAAGATGAAAAAGTAAAACAAGTCGCCATTAACTTATTGGCGACACCCTATGAGTATAGTAAAGGATGGGAAGAACGATTCGATCATCCTTTGCAAACACAAAAAATGCCAGCAGACAATTTTACGAAAGACAGTATTTATTCTTTACGGCGTTTTAAAATGAAAAAGATTGATAAAATTCTGAAGGAGATTCAAGAAAAACTTAAAGAATTAGATCAAGAAAAAGATTGGTCTAAAATTATGAAGCTATTGAAGAGAGATCAGAAATTTAAGGCTATTCGGAATGAATTGGCAGCGCAATCGAATACGGTTATTTTGAAGTAATGTTAAGCAGTTAATCTCGATCCCAATTAAGTATGAAATCATTTTCTTTCTTATTAATTAACCTTCTTTTTTTCACGACGACCTATATCTCTGCACAGAGTTTAGAATTGATTGTGCAGCAACAATTGAATGAAACGGCTGCAACCTATAATCTTTCTGCGCAAGATGTTTCTGAATGGACCATTACCGATCAACACCTTAGTAATAATAGTGGCGTCCAACATATTTATATTCGACAGCAATATCAAGGATTAGAGATTGTAGGGGCAAATGCGGCTTTGCATTTATTAGAAAAAAAGACAGCGCTGAGTTTTCATAATAGTTTTGTGCCAAATGCAGCGCTTAATATTGCTCAAGCAAATGTTAATATTACCCTACTTAGTGCTACGAAGGCAGTTGAGGCAGTTGCTGGACAATTAGGGTATCGGATTAGTCAACCGCTTGAAATTATCAAGGTTTTAGATGAAGCAGGTAATGAGTTAATCCTAAATAGCGGAGGGATTTCTTTAGAAAATATTCCTGCCAAGCTAGTGTATCAAATGGACGAGGATAGAAATTTAAAATTAGCATGGGATATTTCCATTCTTGAATTGAATCACTTGAATTGGTGGAGTATTCGAGCAGATGCCGCAACAGGACAAATTCTTGATATAAATAACTGGACCTTGAATTGTCATTTTGGAGAAGCTGAGGAATGTCAGGAAAAAGATGCTGCCATTAACTTAAATCATACCCATAAATTAAGCCCAGCTATCCATCAAAATACGACCTCAATGACGGGAACGTATAATGTCTATGCGGTGCCGGTAGAAAGCCCTAGTCATGGCAGTCGGACCCTAGTAAGCGATCCTGCAGATGAGACTGCTTCTCCTTATGGATGGCATGATGACAATGGCATTGCTGGAGCCGAATACACAATTACTAGAGGAAATAATGTACATGCCCAAGAAGATACCGATGGTAATAATGGAACAGGCTATAGCCCTGACGGTGGGGCGGCACTCATCTTTAATTATGACATAGATTTGACCCAAGCGCCAAGTGTTAACCAAAATCCTAATATTACCAATCTTTTTTATTGGAATAATATTATACATGATGTGGCTTATCGCCTAGGTTTTAATGAGGTGAGTGGTAACTTTCAGGAGAATAATTATGGAAAAGGCGGTTTTGGTAGTGACTATGTTTATGCAGATGCACAAGATGGTTCGGGGTCTAATAATGCCAATTTTTCAACGCCACCCGATGGCTTTAACCCAAGAATGCAGATGTTTAATTGGACGGCGCCAAATCCTGATAGGGATGGCGACTTAGATAATGGAATTATTCTACACGAATATGGGCATGGTATTTCTATTCGACTAACAGGAGGTGCATCCAATAGTGGCTGCTTGAGTAATTCAGAACAGATGGGAGAGGGATGGAGTGATTATTGGGGCGTGATACTAACGATGAAAAGCACAGACCAAGGCACAGATAATAGAGGAGTAGGCACTTATGCGCTCAATGAACCAATAACAGGAGATGGCATTCGAGAATTTCCTTATTCTACGGATATGTCCATCAATTCTCATACTTATGATAGAATAAAAACGGCCTCTATTCCACATGGGGTGGGTTCAGTTTGGTGTGCCATGCTTTGGGAAATGTCCTGGGGTTTGATTGATCAACATGGATTTGATGCGGATATTTACCAAGGGACAGGAGGTAATAATATCGCGATGCAATTAGTGATGGAAGGCTTAAAGTTACAACCATGCTCGCCTGGTTTCGTGGATGGAAGAGATGCTATCTTGAAGGCAGATACTGCTTTATATGGTGGTGCGAATAGCTGTATTATATGGAACGCTTTTGCCAAAAGAGGGTTAGGATATAGTGCCAATCAAGGTAGTTCGGCTAGTGCGAGTGACGGAACACAAGCCTTTGACTTGCCGCCAGGAATCAACGAAAATTGCACAAATGATCCAGAATATGCCATTGTATTAAGTCCTAATCGAAATGCTGCTTGTGGAGGAAATGATTTTACTTATGAGGTCTCTATTTTAGCATTTAACGATTATACTGGGACGGTCACTATCGCGGCAAATACACTACCAACAGGCGTAACTAGTAATTTATCAGCAACTAGTTTTAATACCTTTCCTGCTACTGCAACTTGGACAATCAGCAATACGGATGGACTAGCATCAGGAGATTACAGCTTAAGGATAGATGGAACAGATGGAACAATTATGCGTCAAAAAACGGCTACGCTTGAAGTTTTACCGATAGCGCCCCCACCTGTGCTTGTTGCTCCTGCTAATAATTCAACGGTTTCCAGTTTAAAACAAACGCTACGATGGAATTCGGCAACTGGCGCAACGCATTATGATTTACAAGTGGCCACAGATGCAGCGTTTACCAATTTAATTACTAATATTACTGGATTAACAGGAACAAGCTATACGACAGGTCTTTTGAGCCCTTCGACTACCTATTATTGGCGAATGAAAAGTAATTCTTGTAACGAGAGTAGTTATACGACTACTTTTAGTTTTTCAATAACTTCAGCTTGTGGTCAATCTTTTACAGATAGTGGTGGTCCGAGTGGAAACTATCGGGATAATGAATTATTAGAATGGATTTTTTGCCCAGATAATGCTGAACAAGCTATCCGAGTGACCTTTTCTAGTTTTAACTTAGAAACAGCTGGTAGCGGATGTTGGGATGATTTAGCTATTTACAATGGCAATAGTACAAGTGCGCCTTCTCTGGGTATTTTTTGTGGAATAAGCATTGCCGATTTACCGAATAACGGCATCATTACCGCTATTAATGAAAGTGGTTGTTTAACTTTTGTTTTTGATTCGGATGGTTCGATTACTCGATCAGGCTGGGAAGCTTTAATTAGTTGTTTAGATTGTCCAGAACCTATAGTGAATACGATAGAGAAAAGTGCGGAAAATTGTGCAGGTAGCGAAGATGGTAACATTACTGTAACCGCTACTTCCATTAACCCCGTTGAGTTCCTCTTAACACCAGCAAATGGAGGAACAACTATGATGAATACCACAGGTGTTTTCTCCAATTTATCTGCTGGAGATTATTCTTTAGTTTTGAGAACCCAAGGAGATCCCACCTGTGCTGCTGCACCAGCTATCGTCACCTTGACAGCGAACACACCAACAATCACGAATATTAGTGGAATTGATGAAAGCTGTGAAAATGCTGCGGATGGAAGTGTTATGATTGAGGCTGATTTTGGCGTTGCGTTAACTTACCTCTTAATGCCAAGTAGTGGGGATGCTATTACAAATACTACAGGTAATTTTACGAATGTAAGCGCAGGAACATATATGGCGGTTGTTCATAAAACGGGAGATGAAAGCTGTATCTCCTCCTCAGTAACGATTACTATTAATAGCTTAGTTACTACTGCACCGACTATTGAAAATTATGAAATTTGTTTGATGGAGTCGCCACCTGAAGGAGAAGGCTTGAGAGCCAATTGTGGAGCGGAAATTTGTAATATCATTACAGTTACTCCCGATAAAGCCATTAATGCTGCCAATACCACGGTTTGTGAAACAATTACTATTAGTGATAATACCGAACCAGTCAATGAAATTTATTTAAGTTTTATAGTTCAACATACTTGGATAGGAGATTTATCTGCTACTTTGGAATCTCCTGATGGAACCATTATTTCTTTATTCAACGGACCTGGTATTCCTAATTCTACTTATGGTTGTTCGCAAAATAATTTGAAGCTCATTTTTGCAGATACTGCTTCGATGACGGCTACAGACTTAGAAAATACTTGTAATCCGAGTAGGAACACAACTACATATGCCATAGAAGGTGCATTTCAACCAATTGACTTATTTGCTACGTTGAACGGGGAAACGGCAAATGGGGACTGGACAATTTGTTTTTATGATAGTTTTGCAGGATTGGATCATGGAGTAGTGGAAGAAATTACCTTAATTATTAACCCAAAAGAATCGACGACTACTTGGTGGGATGCTCCAACAGATGGAAATCTATTATATACAGGAACAACTTTTGACCCAGTAGCCAATGGAGCTGTTGACCCAAGTAAAACAGGAAATACTACATTCTGGGCACAATGCGAATGTGCAGGTTGCCCTAGTCAAAGAACGGCTGCAATATTTGAAGTAAGTGGAAGTTATTATTTTATAGATAATGATGGAGACGGTTATGGGGATGCTAAAAATTTTATAGTTATTTGTGAAGGAGAAGAGGTTCCGTTTACTAGTTATATTACTAATTTTACCGACTGTGATGATGAAAATAGCGATGATGTAATGAAAGAGATTAATGAGCATCCAGTTGCCACAGGTTTCCACCAAGTCAATGCAATGATTTCTTCCGAAGGAACGATTGCTTCAGAAGAGCAATCCGTCATTTTTCAAGCAGGAGCTGTTATCATTTTAAAACCTGGTTTTCATGCGCAGGTTGGGAGTAGTTTTATCGCTAGAATAGATAGTTGTGGGGCATTGCCTTCGACTATTTTACCAGAAATGCCAGTTACTGCTAGACAGGCAACAATAATGTCTCCGACAAATCCAATTAAAAATATTGACTTAAAAATATTTCCCAATCCTTTCCAACAACAAACACAGATTGCTTATCAGTTAGCGGAAAAAACACCCATTTCTCTTGTCGTGTATGATGGCTATGGTCGATTAGTTAAATCTTATTATCTCGACGATTGGCAAGCGGCAGGAGCGTATCAAGTTACTTTTGATGCAGATGAGTTGGCGACAGGGGTGTTTACAGTTGTTTTGCGAACCGGGAATGAATTGATGAGTCGGCGAGTTGTTTTAGTAAGGTAAAATCTCACTTGTTACTTATTAGTAGATCACCTTCACCTTAATCCGATTCCCAGGCTTAGGCAATTTTCCTTCATGAATATCATTCATATCCAATAAAAAAGGAATGGGCACTTTATACCTACCAGAAATACTTTTTAAACTTTCATTTCGCTGAATGATATGGTATAAATATTCTTTTGGTCGTTCTACGACTTTTTTAGGAAAAACGGCAGAACCATTTAAGGGTTGAACAGGTTTTGGTGAAATACTAGGTAAAGTAGCGGTCGAATTATTTGCAGTAGCTAAAGTAGAGGATTCATCTACTGTAACCGAATTATTGTTATGGGCTGGTGCAAAAAGTAATAATTCTTGACCTAGTGTTACTTGATCTGTTTTCAAATCATTCCAAATCTTTAAATGAAAAGGATCGACATTAAATAACTTAGCTAAGAAAGGTAGGTTATCTCCTTGCTGAACAGTATAATAAGATTTTGTATAAAGCGGCTTACTAGTATTTCTTCTACCAGAAGGGCGGCGATTGATTTTTCGACCATCTGGGCGGCTGAAATAACTGTTGAAATCATTCATCACCCGCTTGGGTAATATTAAATACTGTCCCTTTGTATTACCAGGGATGTAATCTCTTTTATAAGAAGGATTTAAGGCTCGAATAGTTGTAATAGAAAGGCCTGTTAAAGCGGATATTTGGTTGAAATCTAAAGCATCATATACTTTAGTAACATCCGTTAATTGTAAATCCATTTCAGGATAAATAGGATTTAAATTATGCTGATCATAGTTTTGTAATAAATAAGCAGCAGCAATATAAGCAGGTACATAATTTCTCGTTTCTCTAGGCAAATATTTTCTGATTTTCCAGAAATTTTTACTTCTACCTCTTCTGACCGCTCTACTAACATTTCCACCTCCACTATTATAAGCAGCAATAGCTAAGGGCCAATTGCCAAATCGTTTGTATTGTCGTTGCAAATACCGCATGGCGGCATCGGTAGAACGATGAGGGTCTCTACGTTCATCAACTACGTCATCAATTCTTAAACCATATTCTTTACCCGTCAATTTCATGAATTGCCACAAGCCTACTGCTTTGGCACTAGAAATAGCTATTGGGTCTAAGGCGGATTCTGTGACAGATAAATATTTTAAAGCATCTGGTAGGCCATACTCCTTAGCATACTTTTGAAAAATTGGAAAATACATAACTGTTTTTCCCAGCATCTGCTCCGTTTTATCCCGATGCTTAATAGTATAGGTTCTGACATAACTTTTAACTATATCTGTATACCGAGGAATGACACAACTAGCAATACCACGCAAGCGCATTCGAATGTCTTCGTCTGTATATAAAGGAATGGTTTTGTCAGCAGAAATGCTGGTATATTGTGCGTTTAGTTTCCCCGCAAAGATTAAGGTAACAAAAATAAATGTAAGCTTTATTAGATTCGTCTTCATCGCAAAACGATAGTTAATAGAGGTTAAGTTAGTTTTAAGTTCAATTCTTGTTGTAATCTAGAATGGTATACTATAATAAGTCAGATTGATGGGGAACTGATTATTTGAAACTGAGGTATTTTATTTTAGTAACTGATGTTACGCACTAGCACCAAAGGTGCGATATATATTAACATAGGGCGAAAGCCCTATGGAAAACGAAAAGGGTAGAAATTCTAGCTCTGAAGGAGCGACATATTAAACCGTCGCACGATTTATGTCGCACCCTTGGCGCTCTATTTCGGTATGCTTTAGAAACATTGGGTTATCACCCAATGCTGGTAGATGCCGCACCTTTGGTGCTCAATAAACTTTCTTTGCGTAACATCAGTTAGTAATCAGTCTTTAACTAGGCATTTATCAACATAAGGTAAAGATAGTAACATTTGGAGGTATAATAAAAAAAACGTTATTGTTTATAAAAACATTAACATTGGCACTTTTATGATTATCTAAGCTATTCCAATTTCCATGCCTAATGGTTCTTTTTTATTAGAAATAAAAATTCTTAACATTCTAGTGTTCGCTCAATGAAGATTTGACGAGTAATGTTTTCTACACTTAAGTTGCTAAGCATTTTGGCAAAAGAATCAGTCAATTCAAATTTGACGGACCACTAACAAGAAATTACAATTTTAAAAATGTAATTTTATTTTTTCCCGTATTTTTACGGCTGCCAAAAAAATTGGCTTGTGGGTTAAACGAAATTTTAAAATGTCTTTTAAGGACTTAAGATAGGCTGCAATGAAAAAAGTTATTATAGCGTCTAAGAATCCAGTAAAAATAAATGCAACACAAAAAGCATTTGAAAGGGTTTTTCCAGCAGAAAATTTTGAATTTATTGGTATGCAAGTGCCCTCTTTTGTCTCCAATCAACCAATGTCAGATGAGGAGACTTTGGAAGGAGCGATTAATCGAGCAGAAAATGCTAAATTAGCTAGAAAAGACGCCGATTTCTGGGTCGGTATTGAAGGCGGTATCAAAACGGACGGAATCGATATGGATGCCTTTGGTTGGATGATTGTTTTGTCAGAAAAACGATTTGGGCAAGCTCGTTCTTGCTCTTTTCCCTTGCCACCGTATGTTGCTAGAGCAGTTAATGCAGGACAAGAACTAGGACATGTAAATGATGCATTCTTTAAGATGCATAACTCTAAGCAAGGTGGAGGGGCAGTAGGTAGTTTGACTAATAACTTAGTCACTCGCATGGATTTATATGTACAACCCTTAATTTTAGCATTGATCCCTTTTATGCAGGAAAATTTATTTGAAGATTTTGGGGGACAGTAAACTTAATACCGTGTAACATAAATTTATTATCATTTTAACGTGCCCCCCGAGCGCAGCTTTGCTGCTACTTTGAGGGATTTTAA
>CAZXYA010000100.1:0-20565 GCA_964644655.1 uncultured Saprospiraceae bacterium
GTGGGGTAGTAGGGGTAGAAAACTTCGGCGTCCACAAAATGGATCAAGGCATGATAACCACAAGTTGGAATCAACCGACAACTGACAACCGACAACGGACAACCCTCTTCTCCCTAGACTTCACCGCCCAAAAAGACGGCAAACTAAGCGAACAACTAAGCCTAGTAGACCGTCCAACAGCAATAGAAGCCTATGACGAAGCAGGCAATCTAATGGATATTGAATTGACCTTCACCACCTCATTATACAGCGATCAATTTGAACTATTTCAGAATCAACCCAATCCATTCCAAGACAAGACCAAGATTGGCTTCTATTTGCCAGGCGATTCGGAAGTACAATTGATTTTAAGAGACGAGACAGGAAGAGTTTTAAAGACGATAAAAGACCATAGAAAAGCGGGCTATAATTCTTTTGAATTGAATGAAAAAGAAGTGATTAATGGATTTATCTATTATCAACTGTCTACGAAATTTGGAACAAAAGCGAAGAAGATGTTGAAACTGAACTAACTACAAGATGACAGGATTATGCAGGATTATGCAGGATTAAAAGGATAGAAAACAACTAGAATTATGTTTTCTTTATATCTTGTAATCTTGAAAAGTCTTGTCATCCTGTAAACGATTAATAACCTGGATAGAAAGTATCCAAAATTAAAAAGCATTTTGCCAGAAGGAGGGATCCTTCTGGTTTTTTGTTATTGAATTTGAGATTGAGATTGAGGTTGATTTTTGAAGTTTATCACTCCTACCGCCTAGCCAACACCCCCAAAACCTCCTCCCAAAGTAAGTCATAAGGCACAATCTCTTTTTCCAATAAATTTAAATCAATCATTTCATCGAAAGAGCGCATTTTTTTCAGATGCTTTTTTGCATGGAGTTGCGTTCTAGTTACATGAAAATTGGCATCTACAACCGCACGGATAGCGCGCAAAAAATACTTAGTGCGTTTGAAAGTACGTTTATTAAAATAGTCGGCTAAATATTGATTGATTTTCCATGTTTTTTCGATAAATGGTTTCTTTTTGCCACGGACTAATAAATGTAGAAATTCTAAGACGATTAAATTCGCTTTTTGGGCACCGTCTCGTTTTTTCGCTTTAATGGTATTGAGGAAAGTATAAAACCTAAAATTTTTGGGATAATTGATTTTACCCAATTTCCCGTAGAGCGCAAGATAAGCGCTAATCATTTCCCACCTTTCGGTAATAATAGGACTTTCAAATTGTTGAGGAATGCTATTTGCCCTAGTCCAGGCTTGTAGGGCAATGGCTGGCTTATTGGTATAAAAACCATAGATGGCTTGGAAAAGTAAAGTCAAATGCCAATTAAAACTACCTTTAGTAGGCAAATCTAAACAAGTATATAAAGTTCGTTCGGTTAGTGCATATTTCTTTTCGGCAATATATATAGGCACTAAATTAATCATAAAAAGCCAACGAGTCGTATAGGGCAAAGGTGTTTTGCAAGTATCAAAAAAGGTCAAAGCTGCCTGCGTATTCGCTAAAAATAGGGCCTTATCTCCTTCTTGATCGGCCATTCGATTTATCGAATGGTGATACCAAAGTCGAAATTTATAATTGTGATTATGCTTGGCTATTGTTTCCATTGCTTTTAGTTCTTGAAATAAAGAAACCATTGGCTTTTTATTTTTAGAGGCAAACTGTAACGCATTGTATAGCTGTTGCATTGCAAACTGCTCATCATAAGCCTGTTTTAAATGCTTGGCTTTGATTGAATAATAGTGATATTTTTTGGAGGCAGTTTCATGAGTAGAAAAATGGGTAGCTAAATCCGTACTTAAGGCTAAAGCTATTTCTATCACCCCTAATGCTTCGGCTTTTCGGATTACTTCTTCGGCTATTTTTACGCCACCTATTCTTTGGTGTAGCTGAATTAATATTTTAGCTTGAGCATATTTTTTTACTAGATTAACATGTTGTTTTTGAATAGCGGTTAACTGTCTAAAACTATTTGTTAATACGCCCGTTAATAATTTATCTTTGAGTCGATTATAGGTCAATCTATAATTCTTGCCTTTCTCTACAAATAAGGACTTTACATTGTCCTTAGGTATATTTTTCTTGAGTACCAATTCAAATAATTCTAATAAAACCCCTTGTTGTGGTTTAAAAGTGGAGATACTTTGTATTTCTCTAAGTGCTTGCATTTATTTGCTACTTTTTATTACCTTGTTGGTTGTTTTATTGATTGATTATCAGGTATTTATGTTTTATTTTTACTAATTGAAGCTATTTTATAATGGAGACAAAAAGAGGTGATTTGCTAAAAGTTGAAAATAAATAGAGGCTTTTTTTTGAGGCATCAATTTTATTCACTCATTTTAAAAGCAATTATTATGAAAAATTTAAATAAGATTAATCAGAAAGGACAGAAAATAATTATTGATGGTGATACATTAGATATTTAATATGAAGCCATTTTATACTATAAAAAAGAACAGCCAAAGGTCATTTCTTTTGCTGTTCTTTAGTACCTGTATGTTGCAATTTGTTGATATTGAGGGAATTAATCGAATTTAGCAGATTTAGAAGGAATAGATTTTTCCATTATTTCTACCTTTTTTTCGATTATTTTCAATTTCTTTTTAACTGCAAGTAGGCGTTCATAAAGAGAGATTCGTGTATAGTTCATTGTTGATGGTTTTCCTATTATTTCTTTAAATTAATAAGAAATAACCATATTTTTCCTTTCTGAATGTCAATGAGCTTATGAAGTCTTGTAGACTCCTTGTTTTGCTATTTATTTTTTATTGCTTCAATTTTATCTATTCGCTTAGACAATTGATTAAATGATTTTTCGAGTTGTTCTATTAATTCATTCATTTTGTCTAAGGTTGGTTCTGATGCTCTGTCCAATTCCAATTTTTTTACTCGATTCTGTAAGTCTTCCTGTTTTATTTTTTGAAAATCTATAAATTGTGGTTCTTCGCCAAAGAATAGCCAATGAGGGTTTAGATTTGGAAATTCTTTAAACAACCACTTCATAAAATTAAAGGGTTTTGGTAGACTATATTTGGAATCTTGATAATTGCCAAATGTATCCTTACCTATACCAATATGTGCTTCAATATACGCTTTATTAAATTTTTTTCCTTCTAATAGTTTTTTAATTCTTTGATTAACAGTCACTTATCTTTTTTTATGTAAAAATTTCTTTTTCCATAGGAAATATTTACAGCTTTATAAGGAAATTTTTCTTTATATTTGTTATGCAATATAACTAACTTCTAAAAAATTAGTTAAAACTATTGCACAAATAAGGTGAAAATTTCCTACAAATACAATTTTTGAAGACAAAAAGACCATCCTCCTAATCAATTTAAAAACGGGTGTTTATTGTCTTTTACAAAATAATGAGGCAAATTTCTAAACACTACAAAGAAGATTCTATTTAATAAAAAACAGGCAGCAGCCCCTAATGTACTTGGTTTCTAAAGTAAATGATGGGGGCTGTTCCACTTAATGGACTCCAACCTTTTACTAAACAATAATTTATATTTAAAAGTAGAGAGAATTGAACAGGGCTATCATAACTAGGGTAGCTCTGGTTTTTTGCCAACAATTTTATGCACCCAATGGCGAAATATCACCAGAGGTAGCATCAACAACAAATAAGATTCCTTGAATCCATAGGAATTCCATCATAGACTTTAATCCTTCCTGTTACCTTACCACTTGTATTTTATCTTTTAATTATATATACTTAATCCGTAAGTATTCAGCGGATATAAATAAAAGTAAATCAAGCGTCAAAACGAATACAACTTATTGACTTATAACATAAAATGAGTAAATTTAAATTTTTAATGTAACTATTCACCACTAAAATGAGGAATAGGTATTTTTTACCATGTAGTTATTTAAGTTCATATAGTTGATTTTATGGCGCATCTTAAATGAACTTATATGCCTTAAATGGTAAAATAAGCTATGTGGTTAGGCGTGCTGAACAGTTACTTTTTAATTATTTAATCACCTCAAAAAGGAAAAATATGGATGTAAGAAATTTTACCCTTTTATGTTTTTGTTTATTAACGCTAAACTTGGCCTTCGGGCAAAAAAAGACAGCTCATTTGGCAATAGAGAAAGTTGTCCAAAATACTTATCAACCTACTCAAAATGGACAGGCTCGATCCTTAGAAATGGATACGGTATTGGCACCTATTCTTTTTGAAGACTGTAGTGAAACTGCTTTTACGCTTGCGCCAATGGGGGTTTCTGGATTCGTTGGAGGGACTAATGGCTTCATGGATTTAGAAAAAGCCCAACGGATGATTGCAAATAATTCCAATATCAATGTAACAGAGATCATTGTATTTTTCGGTGATGCTATTATCGCTGGAGATGGAGAACTAAGGGCTAAAATTTATGAAGCAGATGCGGCTACTAACGGACCTGGGGCTTTAGTCGGAACGAGTGATCCGATTAGGGCGAGTGAAATTAATTTAGATCCAGAAATTATAGCACCTACGCTTTTTACTTTCCCTACAGCACCTTTTATTTCAGGCGATGAATTTTTTATAAGTATTGATTTTTCAGAATTGTATGTTTCTCAAGATTCGGTAGGTTTGCTGCTGACGGATACAGATTGTGGTTTTGCCGAAGATGCGTGGGAGTTATTTAGTGATGGTGTGACATGGGCATCTCTAAGCGATACGGATATAAGTTTTGGCATCTTGTCCAATTTCCTCATGCTTGCAATTTTGGAATTAGATGGTGTATCTAGCACTCAAGAAATAGTGAGTACAGGAGGAGCGATTCGTTTGTACAATGCTTTTCCTAATCCTGCTTCCTCTAATTTAACAGTTGCTTATGATTTAGAAGTGACATCAACGGTACAGTTGGAAATTTATTCCATGGATGGAAAAATATTGCAACAAGAGCAGCAGTCAGTTCAAGTTCCTGGTCAATACCAAGTACAACTTCCTATTGCTCAACTACCTGAAGGTATGTATTTGTATGGTCTTACGACAGATAAAGGAAGATTGATGAATAAATTTACGGTAGGTAGGTAATAGGATTTTAGAGGGAGCGCAAAAAAATCTATTTTTTTGCGCTCCCTCTAAGTTTCTCTTCTCTAAAATCTCCCCTTGCCAAGCTTGCAAAGCGAGCGAGATAAAAATAAATTTACTTAATTTACAGTATACTTCCCTAAATTTTTTAAGAAAAAATACACATATTTTTTAGTCACTAAAAAACTCATTACCAACAATTTAGCTACACCTTTTTTTAGATAAAAAAAAAGAAGGGACTTTTTTGAAAAGATTGACTAAAATCAAAACGACCTCGGCACATTTTTTGAAAATATCCTAGTATTCCTCCATTACATCCCCTATCTGATAAAACTCACCACACACCCTATTCAAGAAGTAAAAGGCTACTCCAATTGAGATAAGTGGACCAAGTATTGGTAAGCAGTTTCCCATGCTATAGAACACCTATGCTTATAAGAAATATGTTGCGATTGGAGTAAATATGGTTACTCAAATGTTTCAAATGTCGAGAGGAGGTGGGATGCTTCTCGACAATTCTTGCCATAGAATAATTTCAACTTCAATAGCGCTTTAATCAGCAATCAAAGGAGACTCCAATAACTGAAAGAATTGATCTAATTTAGGCGTAATAATAATTTCTGTTCGTCGATTGGCACTTCTTCCAGCAGGGGTTGTATTCATTTCTTTGGGCAAAAACTCAGAACGTCCTGCTGCTGTTAATCGTTCGGGAGAAACAAAATATTCTTGTTGCAATAAACGCACAACTGAAGTTGCTCGTTTTACACTTAAATCCCAGTTATCTGCCACACAATTATTGCCTGACATTGGAACATCATCCGTATGTCCTTCCACCAAAATATTTAATTCCTCGTGATCATTCACTACTGTTGCAATTTTACCGATCACTTCTTCTGCCGCAGTATTAATCTTAGAACTGCCCGATTCGTATAATAATTTATCAGAAATAGATACATAAACAACTCCTCCTTTTACTTCAACTTGCACATCTTCATCATTAATATCTACCAAAGAACGCTTGATATTCAGGACCAAAGCTAAGTTTAAAGAGTCTTTGGATTGAACTTTTGTCGATAAATTTTCAATAAAATCGTATTGTTTAGAAATATTATCTAAAGACTTATTGATACTTTCTGCGCCTGTTTTTCCTATAATGGATAAGTCCTCCATCCGATTTAATAAGTTGCTATTGGTCGTCTGAAGATTACCAATTTGAGATTCGTATTGAGCAACTTGCCCATCTCGGTTGATTAATTGCGTTTTTAACGTCGCAATTTCCTTTTGATGGAAAGAATACGTACCATATACGCTGGCTAGTAATACAATGACTGCCCCTGCTATAATTCCTGTTATCTTATTCATATTAAGTGGTTTTGTTAAACAATTTGGGAACTAGTACCTAATGTTAAATAATCGTCATTTTTGATGAGGCTATTTTTTCGTTATACAAGGCAAAAATTCTCTGCATAGCACCGATATGGAGATAATTTTTAACGCAGTAGAAAGGAAAAAGAGTCCATCATAAAATGTGTCGATTGTTTGATAGTAGGTACTTAATTAAGATACTGCAAAAATACCTCCTAGTTTCCCATTTTTATACGAATATAATGGTTTGTAGAAATGGGATGTTGCTTTGGTGGGCGGATATTGTAGTGAGTTAGGAGATTATTAACAGTAGAGTGGGTTTAGTTGTTGGTTATCAGTTATCGGTTGTTCGGGCTGACTGCAAATGGTAGGATTTGCTAAATTTTCAAAGTTTAGTAGCTCTGGAAATAATTTTTGCATAATCTAGAGCTATGGTAAATCTAAATTCTTGCTTATCAAGCAGAAAAAGATTTACTAAATCTGCTAGATTTAGCAAATCGGTAGTTTACGGTTAACCTGAACTGACAACCGACAACTGATAACCGATACCCGACAACCATTACCCCATCGGAAAAATATAAGATAAAATCAAAGCTTGCAGCCCACCAACGATACCGATAACTGCAAGAAGTGCCGACCAGGTCTGTAAGGTTTGTTTTTCGGTCATCCCACTTAATTTGCCAACAATCCAAAAACCGCTATCATTCATCCAAGAACCTACCATAGCCCCGTAGCCAATAGCCATGTATAAATAAATGGGATGAAAGGCTAGGGTAGTGCTACTAATAATAGCGGACATAATGCCAGCGGTGGTAATGATGGCAACGGTACTTGAGCCTTGAGCAAATTTGACCACCGCAGCCATCAACCAAGCTACAAAAACCAAGTTAATGCTAAATCCATTAGCAGACATGGCTTTAATCATTTCACCAATACCTGTATTCCGAATCATCGCACCAAATGCGCCACCCGCAGCAGTAATTAGAATAATCAATCCTGCTATTTCCAATGGGCGTTCCATTTGTGCCCCTAGACTTTTTAAATCTAAATTTTTATGCTTGGCCCATAAATAGAGGGCCACTAATAACCCTAGGAACATGGCAATATTTTTATTGCCTACAAAACCAATGCATTGAGTTAGCCAATCATTTCGATCTGGATAAAAAACTTGAACAATAGAAGCAGCAATAATTAACAATAAAGGTAAGATAATTGGAATCATAGCTGCGCCAAAAGAAGGTAAAACTTGTTGCCCTTCAAATTGATCTTGGTTACCAGAAAAATCAGGTGGCAAGACCGTGATTTTAGCATTTTGACGCAAACTAAATTGATAACCAGCAATAGCAGGAATAATCCCCGAAATAATGCCTACTATGATCGCTAAACCCATATTCAAATTTAAACTGTCTGCCATTAATAAGGGACCGGGAGTAGGAGGAACGACGGAATGGGTAATGACCGCACCACAGGCAATCGCCATTATAAATAAGACAAAATTTTTCCCAGTCTTTTTCGCTAAGACAATAGCTAAAGGCACTAATAAAAAGAAGACGGTATCAAAAAAAACAGGAATGGACAAGATAAAACCAGCTACTAATAAAGCAATACTAGCCCTAGTTTCTCCAAAAATATTGATTAATTGATTGACTATTCGTTCGGCTGCACCACTTTCTGTAAGGGCAATTCCTAAAATGGAAGCGATGGCAATCACAAAAGATACTTTTCCCGCAGTCACCCCAAATTCTTTCATCGAATTTTCGACGGCTACGACCCAAGCATTGGCTCCTTCTGGAACGGTTTGTCCTAAAATACCTACTAAAATAGCCGCCAGCATTAAGGAGATAAAAGCAGGTAACCGAAAAGCGACAATACAGACCACAATGGCTAAAGTACCAATCAAAAGAACGATTAAAGGCCAATAAGAAATAGTTGATTCCATGTTTAAAGATTGATTTTCGTTGTTTTGCCCTAAAACTAAGGATTTAGGGCTTTAGAAAAATATAACCTACGTATTTGAGCTTGTTCTTTTTTGCCCATGCTGCGTTGCAAAAATACTCATTACCCGTAGGGGTAACTACATTTTTTGCGCCTTGCCTGAACTAAAAATAACTGCGTCAATTTACGTAGTTTATTTATTTCTAAACCCCTTAAGTGAAAATAAAAATTAAAAACGACAAGTTTCACGAAAAAATAATTGTGTCCGTTGCTTCTTTTGTGGTATCCAATTGTTTTAATCTAGTGGTAATTGCCCCTTTTTTCCTGCCTAAAACACCTGCGATATAACTGACGGATTTATTTACTTCCTTTAACTGGAGTAATTCTTTTTCCTCTACGGCTGTCCACGGCTGATAAGCATTTGGATGGACCTCCCTAATTTTTTCAACGGAATAAGCTTTTTGAGGAGTATCTATAGCATTTATCGTAGCAGCAGTAGTAGCTTGATTAATTGAAGGAGCTGGAAGGTCTGAATTAGGAAAAATTTTGTTATCATAACAAAAATCATTTATTAACTCTAACAACATTTTTCCAAAAGTTTTGAATTTAACCAGTCCAAAGCCCTTAATATCGAGCATTTCTTTTTTGGTAGTCGGTAGGTGAATCGCCATTTCTATCATCGCTTTGGTAGAAATAACATCTACTAAGGTTCGCCTTAATTCGGCTGCTTTAGCAGTACGCCAGTAAAATAAATTTTTATAGAGTTGTGGATATTTGACAACTGCTGGAATTTTTAAGGACTCTTTTTGTTTGACATTTTGATAAGCCTTTTCGAAATCAATACCTGCAATAGCTTTGGTTTGTAGGTATAGTGGAGCTAAAAATGCCTTTTGTTTTATTTCTAAAAAACAACGATGTTTGATAAAAAGCGTTCTTTCTAAAGATTTTAACGCAGTAGCTACGGTAGCCTTAAGGTCTTGATTATCTGTAAAAATAGGAATAGCTCGAAGATCTTCTAGTAATTCTTTTTTTATTTTGATGGTAAAATAGGCTCCTGCTTTTTGAAGACGTTTTAGGAGTGGCTCATTTGCTTCTGGTAATGGCGTTGCCTTAAAATAATTCATCAAAATAGGTGTGAATTTAGCAGCCATAACAAATAAAAGCCTATCTGCCTTCGTCTCCCAATCAAGCACTTTTTTTAACGCAGTCTCCATTAACTTGCCTTGATGATTTAGGTATAAATCTATCACTTCATCTAAGGCGATTCTGGTAGACCTAAAGCTAAAAAGTTCTTGGAGGAGGGCTTCTTGATACTTTTTTTTGGCGGCCAATAGATGTTGTGCGTCTGGTTTATTTCTTTCTGCTGTTTCTGAATATTTTTTAACTAAAATATCTGTTTTAACGCTTCCATAGCTTATTGGTGTTCTCAATACAATGCCTTCAAAACTTTTGCATCGGCTTAATGCGACATATACCTGTCCATGTGTAAAAGCATTTTGAGCATCAATAATGGCTTTTTCAAAGGTTAGTCCTTGACTTTTATGAATCGTAATTGCCCAAGCTAATTTTAACGGATATTGGATAAATAGCCCTTTTTCTTCCTCTTGTATAACACCTGACTGTTGGTCAATGCTATATTGCATATTTTTCCATTCAACGGGAGCTACACAAATTTCGGCTTCCTCATTTGGACATTTTACATAAATCTTATTTTCTGTAATACTAGTAATTTGTCCTATTTTACCATTGTAATAACGCTTTTCGACATCATTTTTTATAAATAAAACTTGGGCGCCAACTTTGAAGGCTAGTATTGCTTCGGTGGGAAAAGATTTTTCTGGAAAATCACCTTTTATTTTTGCTTTAAATTCATGGCATGCACTTCCTAAAGCCTTCAACGCCCGTTCATTAATCGCCTGAGCTGTTCTATTTAAAGCCGTTAAAGTGATATACCCCGCTTCTTTAGGTGCTTGAAAATTGGCAATGTATCGACTATTCAACGTTTTTAAAACCGAATTGTCCAATTGATTATTTCGTACTTTATTTAGCAAATCTATAAAAATACGGTCTGATTGACGATAAATATGGGTCAACTGAAGCGTTATTGGTTGGGTACTTTTCCAGGCGTTGCTATCAAAAAAATAGGGAGAGTTATAATGGTTTTTTAACAATTTCCAATCTTCATCTGTTGTAACAGGCGATAATTGATGTAAATCACCAATCATTAATAACTGGATACCACCAAAGGGTTTTAGTCGATTTTTATATCGCCTTAATACCGTATCAATAGCATCCAATAAATCCGCACGGACCATACTAATTTCGTCTATAACTAGTAAGTCTAAACTTTTGAGTAAATTAATTTTCTTTTTGGTGAATTTGCGCTGGCGGCTTATATCCTGTTTAATGCCCGGTATATAAGGACCAAAAGGAATTTGAAATAATGAGTGAATAGTTACTCCTCTAGCATTAATTGCAGCAATGCCTGTAGGTGCTACAATTGCCATTCGTTTTACACTTTCTCTTTTAACTTTATGTAAAAAAGTGGTTTTCCCCGTACCTGCTTTACCAGTAAGAAAAACGTTTTGATGAGTATTTTGAACGTAGTCAAATGCTCGTTCTAATGGAGGATTAGTAGTGTAAGTCATTGGTGACAGTCTTATTGAGTTTTGAAATTAGAAGGATTGAATTTTGAGAAAATTAACAATCAAACATCTTTCAAAAAGTGAAATAATACTGTCCAAAATTTGTGGATAAATTTTTAAGTCGAGGCAAATGTAAATAACAGAAATGTAAAAACAAAATGTTTTTTATTTTATTTTCATAAATTTTTAATTTATATTTTTGTTAAAACAAGTTGAAAGCCAAGAATTACACTATCCTATAAAAAAATCCATTCCTTCCTTAAAACTCCCCTGTTTTATCATGCAGCGGCAAAACAACAAAATAATTTTAGAAGGGCAGAATAGTTAATAATTAGACAAGAATGCAACAAATTTGCTTAAAAATGGTAGAAATGTGCTATGTTTTGTTCATTTTGTCCAGATAAATAGCTTGGAAAAAGACTAATTTTACAAACAAAATATACCTAGATTCACATTTCTTCTCTACTTACATTTCTCTTAATTTACCTTATATTGCATTAACCAAAGCACAAATTTATTCTTATGAAGCAGCTTGAGGGAAAAACGAATATTACGAACCTAAATGATTTCAAATTAGATGCACTATCCACTTTTTGGCAATTCGACCAAACAATTTTAAATAAATTAGAATCTTTTATTACGGACCGTTTTAAATACCCCAAAGGAGGTGGATGGGATTTAGATAGTTTAAGAGCAAATGTTTTGGAACAAAATGATTTACTAGAAATTAAAAAGATAAATACTTTATTGTCTGAAGAACTAGCTGCTAATCAGGCTATTGATTTAAAAAAATCAGATGCCATTCAATTGATTAGCCAAGAACTATTAAATAGATACAAACCCAACCTAAATCATTTATCCGATCACCAAACCATTCAAGAAATTAGCCAAGTTATTTATGCTATGGAAGCGGTTCGTTTGGGTATTTTTAAGCCTTCTATTGATGAACAAGCTTTGCCTTCTAGTATTGTGGATTTGATGGGGGATTGAAACAGTAGTGCAGTAGGTAGTAAAACACTCTTCTTCAATCGCTAAATTTAGACTAAACTAAGCAGCTAATTCTGATTGGATTTTATTACAAAAGGTAAGAAATTCTTGAAAGCTTAATAAATGGGTTTCATCATCCATAATTCTAGCAATTAGTCGTTCCAGATAAGTCTCCTTTTGTACCTCTCTTGGTCGATTCTTTTTATAACCAATCCCTTGTAGTCGTTCTTTAAACACTTCAATCTTTTTTTCAACAAATTCTTTTGCAAACCTAGCTGTTTAGTAAATAATTAAAATATTAGTTTAACTTTAAGAATTATATGTTTTCTACTTATAAGAAAACCTTTATCACACCAATTTGTTAATCATTTAATTTTTAAACGAATCAACCAATAAGTACCAACACATAATTACTTTTAATGGGGTGGGTTGACTGCGTTACTTTGATACCAAGTATTGAAAAATGACTAGCAGCTTTAAGGAAAAAATAGTTCATTATTTTAAATCTTTACTTTTAGGATTTATACTATTAATAATAGGTCTTATAGGTGTGGTATATTATGTATTAACCGCAGATAACGAACATATCCCTGCCCTGATTTGTCAGATTGCCAAAGAAGAACTCGGCGTAGAAATGGCTTTTCTCACCTAACCACAGATAGAACCCGCAATTTCCCTTATTTAATAAAAAAACAGTTACCTTAAAGGGAATCAACTTAACCTTACTGGGGGTGAACAATAAAATAGACCAATTATTAACAGAAGGCAGCATTAGTTTTACAACAGCCATCAAAGCATTAAAATATAAAGACTTTCTTGCTACTAATTTAATTGGTAATATTCATTTGTACAGAGATAGTGCCATACTTGACCAATTAACAATGAATTTAGCATCGGGCGAATTTGGGGTGCATGGAACGATTACCAATATAGCAAAGCATCAACCTTGTTTGACGGTAGCTACTCATTTTACGGGGGCAGATATTCAGGAAATATTTCAAAGTTTTCAAAATTTTGGTCAAAAAGATTTTACGCATGCCAATGTCAAAGGACAATTATTTGCCGACGCAGATTTTAAAATGGATTTGGACGATCATTATCAAGTAAAATCGCAAAGTATAGCTGGAGATATATGGGTGAAAGTCAATGATGGAGAGTTGATTGATTTTGCCCCATTAAGAGACTTGACTAGTTTTCTATTTAAAAAGCGACACCTTGAGGACATCTATTTTGATACGTTAAATACCCATTTAGGATTTACGGGATTGGACATGCTCATCAATCGTTTTACTATTCATTCAAGTGCGGCAACACTTAAGATTGATGGCTTATATACTTTTAGTGATGAAGATAAGTCTTATGTATTTTTTGAAGTCCCTTTAAGTAATTTGTTCAAACGGCATATCTCCCCCAAGTTGATTCGGCAACATCGTTCCAAACGGTCGGGCTATCCTATTTTGGTGGAGGCAAAGGAAAAAGGAAAAAAATTCAAATTTAAACTGCACTTGTTTAAACGGAAACATGAGCATGATTATGAGCATTAGTTATTCCAACGGATTTTAACTACAATCTTTTAATTGCACCAGAATGGAATCAAAACATTCTGACGGATGGTAAACTAACACAATATTTATCCCAAAGAAATACCCCTACTTAAAATTTTTTCCTATTTTGTGCCTTATTTATAAACCATTCAATGGTGTGCTAGTTACTATTCAACAGTCACTCAACACTATTCAATTCATTCATCAAACAAAGCGCAAAATGAAAAAGCAATTCCTAGTAGGCTTGGCGATTCTGTCAACCATTTTCCTATTTACTTTTTGCCAAGAAGAACCACAATTAGTTAAAGGTAGTGCCGAACACATCTCCAAAATCACAAGTGATATTACGGATGAAGCCTTGACCAATGCCGATGCCCAACAGGGAGATTGGTTGTCTTATGGTCGAAATTATAAAGAGGATCGTTATTCTACTTTAAATCAAATTACCAAAGAAAATGTCAAAGACTTAAGCCTAGCTTGGGCAGAAGAAATTGGCACGAAAAGAGGCCTGCAAGCCACCCCTTTAGTAGTAGACGGAATTATGTATTTTTCTGGTCCTTTTAATAAAGTCTGGGCTTATGATGTCCGAACAGGGGAGGAAATTTGGCAATTTATCCATGATTATAATACCGATGCCAATTTAGATTTATGCTGTGGATTTTCTAATCGAGGATTAGCTATTTATAAGGGCGATTTATTTATGGGTACACTAGATGGAAAATTACTTTCTATTGATGCGACAACTGGTAAAAAGAACTGGGAAGTAATGACCATTCCAGAAGGAGCAAATTATTCTATTACGGGCGCACCGAGAGTCGTTAAAGGGAAAGTCATTATTGGAAATGGGGGCGCAGAATTGGGCGCAAGAGGATTTGTCACCGCTTATGATGCGGCTACTGGTGACCAAGCATGGCGATTTTATACCGTTCCTGGTGACCCAAGCAAACCTTATGAACATGAGGATTTAGCAGAAGCGGCAAAGACTTGGAATGGGGACGAGTATTGGAAACAAGGCGGTGGCGGTACGGTTTGGGATGCGATGGCTTATGATCCAGAATTGAATTTATTTTACATCGGCGTAGGAAATGGGGCGCATTGGAATAGAGAATTTAGAAGCCCAGGAGGTGGAGATAATCTATACTTATCCAGTATTGTTGCCTTAAATCCTGATGATGGGTCTTATGTCTGGCATTATCAAACAACGCCAGGAGACTCTTGGGATTATACCGCTACGCAACACATCATTTTAGCAGATATGGAAATTGAGGGAAAGGAACGAAAAGTATTGATGCAAGCGCCTAAAAATGGCTATTTCTACGTCATTGATAGAGCTACTGGTGAATTTCTTTCCGCAGATAATTTTGTTTACCAAAACTGGACAACGGGTATGGATGAAAATGGTAGACCTATTGAAGCAGAAGGGGCTCGATATTTAGATGGACAAGTACATTGGATTGCGCCAAGTACACATGGAGGTCATAACTGGCCACCAATGACTTATAATCATCAAACAGGCTTGGTTTATATTCCTACAGCTAAAGAATCTCAAGGGTTTGTACAAACGGCTGGTCCTCATGACCCAAATGCTTTAGGGGGTGGATTTGACGCCAATGTGTCCTTGAATAATAAACTCTACATGCCCAATGTATTTGATCCTAATCCAAATGCACCCATCCCTAATACTACAAGTGGGCGATTGGTGGCTTGGAATCCAAAAACTCAAAAAGAAGTATGGGGCATTGACCAAATAGGTATTTATAATGGTGGTTTATTAAGTACCGCTACTGGTTTACTAATGCAAGGCGATGCTGAGGGGAACTTTATTATTAGAGATGCAGATGATGGGAAAGTCTTGAAAAAAATTGACTTACGGTCAGGCATTGTAGGTTCTCCAATTACTTATATGGTCGATGGTGAACAATACATTTCTATCCTTGTTGGTTGGGGTGGTTATTTAGCCAAATTACATAAACATGTCCCTCGAATTCACCCAGGGACTATCTATACTTTCAAATTAGGTGGAGCTGCCGAACATCCAGAAAAGATGCCTGCTTTTGAACAACCATTAACAGCAATGAGAGATGACGCTGGTCCTGCTCAAATTGGGAATGGCTGGAATGTTTTTACTCGTTTCTGTATTAGTTGTCATCCGATGCCTGGCGCAGGGCACTCTTCTACGCCTGATTTGGCTCGTTCTACCGACCAAGTTTTTGAGAATTATGATGAAATTGTAATGGATGGTGCTTTGGCTAAACAAGGGATGCCTGCGCTGAGAGGATTGATTACAGACGAAGAGTTGACAGACCTCAAAAGTTTTATTTTCTATTCTTCCAAAGAATTAGGTTCTGGTATGTCGCCTACTGATTATTTGACGAATATTGCACAGATGCAGTATTTGGCAGATCAAGGGGCACAGATTAAAAATTAAGGTAACACAGCTCTGTGAGCTGTATTATTTTAGATAATCTAGAAAGAAAATTGATAGAAGTCAGAAGACAGACCGTTTATTTCATAAACTGTCAGAAGTCAGATAACTTCGATTTAAATTATCAATTATTTAAATTGACTCAATCTGACCTCTGACAGAAAAATTTGGCAGCCCATCTCTTCGGGTTCGGAATTATTATTCCTCATGGTCTGACTTCTAACTTCTCGTCTATTTATCAATTTTCAATCTGACGCTCTATTGATAGATTTTGATATAGTCACAGCTCACAGAGCTGTGTTACTTATGTCTTACCGAAAAATAAACCCTTCTTTATAAGGATCACTTGGTGGAAACCAAAATTCATTTTTGCCAACAAAACTTGCTGCACCTCCTACTTTTGGAATAACTGCCTCATATCCATGAAAGTCTGTTTTTTCAATGGCTTCGACGGTCATCGTACTGCCCAAGATACTTTCTATCGTAATCCGTTGATTCAACTTTAATTCTCCTTTAGAAAAATGCAAGCCTGCCCTAGCACTAACGCCTGAACCAGTAGCGGACCTATCTACTTCTCCCTCTGCGAAAATACAGACATTCCGAGAATGATTATTGGCATTCTCTGGCGCACCCGTAAAAATAGTTCCATATAGAAAGCTTAAATCTGATTCAACTGGGTGCTGAATGTCAAAGTTATCCATCACCGCATACTTGATTCTCCGACCATAATCAATCAAGCGATTATAATAGTCTGGCGTCATTTTTAAACCAACCGATGCCGCTTCCACAAAAGCATAATAAGCACCACCAAAAGCTACATCAAACTTCACCGTTCCTATGCCATCTACTTCAACTGTTTTATCCTTAAAATGTAGGTAAGAAGGGACATTTTCAAAAGTACTTTCTACCACTATTCCGTCCTCTATTGTCGCTTCCGCATAGACCGTTCCGCAAGGCACATTTAAGATTAATTTATTACCCGTTTTATTTGGGATTAAATTGGTTTCAAAAGCAAATTTGGTCAAGGCTAATACGGCATGTCCACACATGGTAGAATAGCCTTCATTATGAATAAAAAAGACGTCAAAATCTGCTTCTGGCGTACTTGGATCTGAAATCACCGCTCCGTACATATCCGCATGCCCGCGGGGTTCAAACATCAAACCTGTCCGAATATAATCGTAGTTTTCTTTAAAAAATCGCCGTTTTTCTAGGACAGAATTGCCTACTATTTTTGGCAAACCTGCAATAGGAATACGCAAAGGTTCACCACCTGTATGCATGTCTATGGTGGTGATTTTTGCATAATTGGCGGGTGGTTGGTAGGTGAAATTTTTTAGTAATTTATTCATTATTTATGCTGATTTTTTCGTAAACTGCCGATGCTAATGCTAAGTCAAAAGCTGCCATCCCCACCGATTTAAAAACTACGTTTTGGAAGGATGCTATTGTTCTTTCCTTAGTATATAGTTTTCCAATGGTAAAAACTTGATTGCCTGTTACAAAACCTTGCTCAATAGCATTAATCACATCTCCAACTTCATGGGTTGCTGCAGCTGAATCTATTAATAATAGATCCGCATTTTTATACACGGAATCAGGGAATTCTTGCATGTCTTTTTGAAAAGAGCCAACACTAATAAATCGTTTGTTTTTTATCAAATTTTCATTAGCTGAAAAAATAGGTTTTGCCGAAGTGGTACAGCCATAAATTACCTCTGATTTCAGGACTACTTCATTCGAGGTTTCACACCAAATAATTTCTAATTGTGGGCATTTTTCCAATACCTTCTTTTTATAAAATTCAAATCTTGCTTTGGTTCTCGAATAACAATAAATCGTTTTTACATTTCGGACAGCACAAGCAAAAACAGTTTGCCAGATTCCTTGAACGCCCAATCCAATAATGCCAATTTTTGTCGTCTTTTTTGGACTAATCAGATCTAATCCCAATGCACCGACTGCTGCTGTTCGTAATGCGGTTACCATCGGTGCATCCATTAAAGCAAGGGTTTCCCCTGTTTCCATTTTGCTCAATACAACTGTGCCCAAAATTATTGGTAAATTTCGTTGCGGATTGCTAGGTACAACGGATACTAATTTAGTGCAGAAAAAACGTTCTCCTACCGCTGGCATGACTAGATTCGTAATATTTGGACGCTCTAAATGCATTCTAGTTGGTACATCGTAAACCCCAGATTCGCATTTAATAATTCCTTGCTTGACTGCCTTGATAATTTCAGCAGGTGTTAAAATAGATTCAATGGTTTCAGCGGATAAATGTAGCATTTTTAATGAATTGAAGTACCTGATCAGAAATATTCGACATTTTTTGAGGATACTAAGTTAATGAACTTTATGAGTTTAGGAGACTTGCTAGTGGACAAAATGCTTTTGGATACAGAGTACACGAAGGAGACACAGAGATCACAGAGTTCTGAATCATTGATAATCAACGCTTTATGTGTTTTGTGTTGTTGACCGCAAAAAGATATCAAGGTGCATCGCACCGACCATCTTTTTCGCTCTTTTACAAAGGTGGTCGGTACGCTGTACCTTAAAAAAGTAGCACAGAACTAGATACAAAGGTGGTCGGTGCGATGCACCTCATTCCATCTTTTTGAAACCAATATCTTTTTGCGGTTAATGCTTTGTGTCTTCTCTGCGAACTCTGTGTCCTAGAAAATTAGGAGGTTAGCATTTGGTCTAAAACGCCTTGCTTACCTCATTTATCTTATAAACTCATCAGCTCATTACCCGCTTTCTAAAAGTGTCGTTTGCTTTTGAATAAGTACTTAATAGGTAGGCAATAAACCATACTCAAACATAAATCCGTATTACTTGCCCTGTTCCTCTTCCCGATACACTTCGGATATATCCATTCATCATTTTATTCATTTCTATGGGAGGATGTCCTGGGAAGTAACTTTCGTATTTATGCCAAGAATCTATAACTGCACCAGAAGAAACGACGTTCACTCTAATTTGCTTCGGCATTTCCAAAGCAACTGCTTGTACAAAACTATGCACCCCACCATTAACCATTGCGGCACTTGCTGTTTTATAAACTGGATCGTCTGCTAAAACCCCCGTAGTCAAGGTAATCGAGCCTTTCTTTTTTAAGCAGTCTATACCCAATCGAACTACATTGACTTGTCCCATTAATTTACTTTGTAAACCAATATGGTAATCTGCTTCTGACAAATCTTTAAAGGGCGCCCATTTTGCTTCTCCCGCAGCACATATTATGGCATCAACTTTACCTTGCTGCTTAATTTTTTTGAACAATTTCTTTATCGACTTTGTGTCTGCTATGTCTACTGGATAATCTTTCGAACTTCTGCCAGCGATAAGAACTTGATGTTCTTTTGAAAAATGTTCAACAATTTTTTTACCAATTGTTCCTGTTCCACCAATGATTAATAACTTCATTTTTGTTTGATTTACTTTCTTTTTAACTTTTGATTACTCCCCCCTATCCCAAAGATAGCTCTCTTTGTTAAAACATATGCAACGGATACCCTTAATTAGCGTAATAAAGTAAAAAATGATTTTAAGAAAAAGCATTCTGAAAATATTACTTTTACACCCAAAAAAGGGAAGCCAACAATTAATATAAAGCCTGAAATAAACTTGTTGCTTGACCGCTTGTTCTAAAACATAAACAAATAAACCATTTTAATTTAAAAATACTATCATGTCCGCAACCATAGAAAAGAGTACTAAAACAGATCGATTTGAAGCACCAGATTATTACCAATTAGACGAATTATTAACCGAAGAACATTTATTGGTTCGTTCTGCTGTTAGAGATTTTGTCAAACAAGAAGTTTCACCGATCATAGAAGCCTATGCTGAGGCAGGAAAATGCCCCGTTCATTTATTTAAACAAATGGGAGAATTGGGGGCATTAGGTCCAAGTTTACCCGAAAAATATGGCTGTGGTGGCATGGATGAAATTGCTTACGGTATCATCATGCAAGAATTAGAAAGAGGAGATAGTGGCATTCGGTCGATGGCATCGGTGCAAGGATCTTTGGTGATGTATCCTATTTATAAATATGGGTCAGAAGCACAACGAATGAAGTATTTACCTCGCTTAGCGAAAGGGGAAATGATTGGATGTTTTGGGCTAACCGAACCGAATCATGGTTCTGATCCTGGGTCTATGTTAACTACCTTAAGAGAAGATAGAGAAGGTGGTTATATTTTGAATGGGGCTAAAATGTGGATTACCAATTCTCCTATTGCCGATATAGCTGTTGTTTGGGGAAGGGTCGAAAATGGTCCAATAAAAGGCGTGATTGTAGAAAAGGGAATGGAAGGCTTTTCTGCCCCTGAAATAAAAGGCAAATGGTCTTTACGTGCCTCCGTTACAGGAGAACTCGTCTTTGAAAATGTACGCATTCCAAAAGAAAATATTTTACCGAATGTTCAAGGGTTAAAAGGACCATTAGGCTGTTTGTCTAAAGCAAGATATGGTATTTCTTGGGGCGCTATCGGTGCAGCGATGGACTGTTACGATTCAGCCTTACGCTATTCTAAAGAACGCATCCAGTTTAATAAACCTATTGCCCAATTTCAATTGACCCAAAAGAAATTGGCAGAAATGATTACCGAAATCACC
>CAZXYA010000101.1:0-20388 GCA_964644655.1 uncultured Saprospiraceae bacterium
CTATGTACAAGAAAAACCGATGAGTCGATTTTTTGCTGGGCAAAGTCAAAATTATATGGATAAATCTATGGATTTGGCAAAGGTAAATGCCTTATTTTTTCCATTGATGATGCTCTTAGTCGGGGTAAGTACCATTCTAACGGTTTATATAGGCGGATTACAAGTGGTCAAAGGAACGGTAACCCCTGGAAACATAGCAGAATTTGTTATTTATGTAAATATGTTAACATGGCCCGTAACTGCTATTGGTTGGATTGCTTCTATTATTCAACAAGCAGCTGCCTCCCAAAAGCGACTTAATGAATTTCTAGACACCAACCCTGCTGTTGTTTCTCCTCTGACTGAAACAAAAACCATCAAAGGGGCAATTAGTTTTGAAGCAGTCACTTTTGTCTATCCAGATACCCGTATTAAGGCTTTGGAAAATATTTCTTTCTCTTTAAAACCTGGTGAAAAAATGGCCATTATTGGTCGAACAGGCTCAGGAAAAACAACCATCGCCGATTTACTTTTACGAATGTATGATGTAAGTGAGGGTAAAATTCTAATTGATGGGGAAGATATTCGTCAAAAAAATCTTTCTCACTTACGTCAAAAAATCGGATATGTCCCACAGGATGTCTTTTTGTTCTCTAATACCATTTCTAAAAACATAGCCTTTGGAATAAAAGAGGTCGCACAATCGGAAGTAGAGCAATTCGCTAAATATTCGGCTGTTTATGAGGATATAAAAGGGCTTTCTAATGGTTTTGACACCTTGGTAGGTGAACGAGGGGTCACGCTTTCTGGGGGACAAAAACAACGAGTTTCTATCGCTAGGGCTTTGATTAAAAAACCCGAAGTAATTATTTTGGATGATTGTCTTTCTGCGGTAGATACGAACACAGAAGCACAGATTTTAGGCTATTTCAATGAATCTTTACAAGATAAGACAACAATTATTATTACTCACCGAATTTATGCGCATCTCAGGTTTGATAAAATTATCGTTTTAGAAGACGGAAAAATTGTAGAAGTTGGCAATCATGAAGCATTGATTGCAAATAAGGGATATTATTTTGATTTGTATGAGAAACAGCGAATGGAGGAAGTGGAGAAATAATGTAAATAAAATCATTTGCCCTATGGCTTCACCATAATTTAAGTACTTGCACAAAATTAATCGGCACTTACTTTTGAAAGTGGGTATTGAGTTAATGAGTTTATAAGATAAATGAGGTAAACAAATCGTTTTAGACCAAATGCTAATCTCATTAACTCAGTATGCTCAAAAAGTATCGAATATTTTTGTATTTAATACTGGGACTATTTAATTAGTATAGAAAAAGAAATGTTTATGTGGTAGGTACTAAAAAATTGGTCTATCTAAAAAACAAAAGAGCGAAGTGTTATAAAACATTGCTTCGCTCTTGTAAGAAATCACCCGACTGTTATATTTTTATATAATAATTATATTTTTAGTTTAAAAAGAATAAAAAAGGTTAATTTGAAAAACTTTAAACTTTATATTTCACCGTTTTGATGTCACCTATTCTTTTATTCTGGTTCAAAGATAATCCATTTTTAACAATTAGTTAAGTTTTTATTAAAGAATTTGAAAAAAAATTTAACATTTCTTTTGTCACAATCAATAATATTTGCAAATAAATTTCGTTACAAAAAAGCACTTTTATATCTAACATAATAAAATCAAATTTCAAATAGTTGTCACATAAAGACTTAAATATATTTTTTATTAAAATATAATTTAATCGAAAACCACCTAACAAATTAGTAACATCTTCCTGTTTTTTAGTAAACTATTACTAATTTTTATCTATTTTCCCGTTTTCCCTGTCACATTAATTGATTTTCGATATAAATTTAGGGGTCATATTTTAAGAAAAGCAGTAATTACTAGTCTTCAAATATTAAAAAAAGGAATTTTTCTCCATACTTAATATTGTTTTATAAACCTTTCACTCTTCTCTTCTTAGCTAAATGTTAAGGAATAAACACTAATGCAGTCTATTTTTTTTGCTAGAATGACCATTTCCTATAAAATATCTAGTAACTTTAGGGCATTGCAATTAATTAAAATGAAAATTATGCAACCAAAAAAAATAACCCCTTTTTTACTTTCCTTATTTTTCTTTATCCCGATAGCTTTATTTTGTCAATCAGATACAACCAATTCTCCTATTGTTACAGAAAAAGTTGCTTCCAAAAAAGAACAAAATAAGCCTGATTTTTTTGCTTCTACTACTATCTTCCAAAAAATAAAACGAGATAGCTTTTATGAAGTCATCCTTCAGGCAGATTTTGATTCTTTGATTAAAAATAAAAAAATCAGCATGGAGTCTTATCCCGGTACTGTCCTTTTTAAAAATGGGAAGGGGGAACAATTTAAAATGAAAGTAAAAATTGAACCTAGAGGACGAAGCAGAAGAAAAGTATGCTCTTCTATGCCTCCATTAAAAATTGACTTTCCCAAAAAAGCGCTCAAAAAATTGGGATTATTCCCCGGTTGTGATAAATTAAAACTAGTGACCAATTGCAATGATACAGAAGATAGTGATCAAGTATTAATGAAAGAATATTGGATTTATAATCTTTATAATCGAATTACCCCTCATAGTTTTCAGGTTTTCCCTGTAAAAATCACTTATGTCAATGCAAATGACCCAGATGAAAGGATTCAGCGATTTGCCTTTTTTATTGAGAATAATAAAGAATTGGAATTAAGGTTAAAAGGGAAAGCAATGGCTGGATTTGGCACTACTCCGGATCAAATTGAACCAACAAGCTATCATAATACCCTACTCTTTCAATATATGATTGGGAATTTAGATTGGGACATCAAAGTCCAACGGAATATAAAATTAATTCAACCTGATATTGGAGGAAAGCCAATACTTGTGCCTTATGATTTTGACTTTTCTGGATTAGTCAAAGCCCCTCATGCTCGCCTGAATCCAGATTATCAACAAAAAAATATTGAAGAACGGTTTCCTCAAGGAAAATTTGCCAACAAGGAAGCTTTAACAGCAACTGCTAAAAGCTTTTCTAATCTGCAAAAAGATGGGTTTAGCTGTTATATGAAATGTTCGATATTAGAGAAATCGGTCAAAAAGAAAATGAATAAATATTTGGCTTCTTTTTATCGGGTTTTGAAAAATGAAAGGTATTTGCAAGAGTTATTTTTAGCGAAGGGATAATCAATCTATAAACCTCCCTTCTGTAAAGGCTGAAAATCCAATGGCAACAGGCGATCAACTCTCCAATTTGCCCAAAAACCTATTTCTTCAATATCAAGTGGATTCATAATTCTCCCATATTGGTTGATTATTATTTTATTACTTTTTGTAATAAAACAAGAAGTCGCTTTTATATTTTTTTCGGATTTTTTCCTATTTTTAATGCCTGAAGCAAAGTTAGCGGATAAACCATTTCTCTGGAAAGTAGCTGGTGGTAGATTAATTTGTTTATGCAGTACTGAAAAGATTCCTTCAACAGCAATTTCGTACCTACTAGAATCAATTGAATAAATGTCTAATGAATCTATAGCTACCACTTGAAAATCAGTTGTTTCTCCGTAAATATTAAGTGTGGCATAACCAACCGTATGCTTCTCTTCATTTACCTTTTGATAGATTATGTTCGAAAAGAAATTCCGACTTCCTTTTTCGTACGTTTTGGTTCTATTGCGTTTATATCGACTTTTCGCTCTTCTAGTTCCATCCAAGGGCTCAAAAAAAGCACTTCCTTCATAACGTAACTTTGAGTCCGCATATAATTTAAACTCCGATAAATAAAAAAGGATTTTATAGCCTAAATAGTTATTCTCGATGATAAGTGGTTCAGTAGCATTTGCCGTTAATATTCCTTTATTTTCCTTAAAAAGTAAAACCTCTGGATTAAGTAACTTTACTAATTCTTGATCTTTCATCATTCCTAGAAAGGCATTTTCAAACTTCCTTAGCCACTTTTTGCGTTTTCTATTTTTTGCTTTTTTTGCGACTACAATTTCTTCTAACACTACATGGCGGGCATTTAAAAAAACAGTATCCTCGAGATTGTTTATCGGAATACTTTGTAATTCATAATTCAAATGAGAAAAAATGATGTTTCCCAAAACTGCTTGATCCCGCCCTAATTGAAATTTACCTTTTTCATCGGTAATCGTACTAATAGAACTATTTTCATAAAAAATAAATACATCTGAAATCGCTTGTTTCGTTTCTTTATCTACTACAAATCCTTCTATGGGCTGAGCAGTTACAGTTGGTACAATGTAAATTATTAAAAAAGAAAAAAGACTATAGGTAAACAGAGTTCTCATTTTATTCTAATTTGATACTTTCCAACTATAGGCATGCCTTTTTGGCTCATTCCTTCTACTAATATATCATAAATACCACTATTGGCAGGTGCCCTAAAGTTTAACAAATATTCTCCTGATTTATCAACTACGACCGCTCCATTCCAATAAGGTGTATTTGCAGAAGAGACCTGCTTTCCATCCTTTATTTCTGGGAATGTTCTTGCTTTATAATAACCTTCCAGTTGGTAATTAAGAATTCCATTAGTAGAAGTGGTACTCTTTGGTCGGTTTTTAACAGGTGGTTGTAGATAAATCATTATGACCCCATTCACGCCTAGCCTACCAAAAACTGCCAATTTATTTAAACTTTTAATGACATCTATAAAGGCTATATTCTGAGGAGGTATAGATTCTACATAATTTTGAGACACAAACGCTCCATTTACCATAAATTTTGCCCCGTTTTCTACTGGTGAAAGCCCACTCAAGCCCGTCGATATACCTCTAAACACAACCGTCTTTTGAACGCCTTCTATTTCTGGTCGCACGAATTCCATTCCACTAACTTGACTTGAAAGTATATCATAGATATTATTATATTGATGCAAGAGCGGCATATTTTCGGTGACTATTCGATTGTCGGGTCTTTTATACAGCATCCCTTCTTCATAATAAGTAATTACTTTGTTTATTTTTTTTCCAGTAATGGTTACTTCTTCTATGTCGATACTAAGGTCTTCGGCAGAAATATCCTTATAATTAATAGGAGATTGTTTGATATTTTGTGCAGCTATGCTGTAAGGATTATCAAGCAATTTAGCCAAAGCAAGACTATCAGCAGTACTAAAAGAAGGGGAACTTCTTTGTATTAGTTGAATAGATACATTTCGATTGCCTTCTACCGCAAGCTTTTCTTTTTCATTTTTCTTCTTTTTTGCTGCCTGGATAATGAGGTCTGTTTTCCCATAAACATCCATACTATCAATAAAAAAAGAACCATCCTTTTTGGTTTCAAATGTTTTTATTAAAAAATCATCATTCAAAACAGTCAGTAGTCCATTTGCTTTTATGGGGTCATCAGGTTTATCTTTCTTGGTAATTTTTCCCGAAATCGTTAAACTATTTTCTTCAGGAAAAGTAAATTGTCTTTTAGGTACTTTCAACATATCTTGCCAATGAAACCGTCTCCACCCATAAGTCATCAGCATTAAATCAATTAAGTCTGCATTATTCTTTTCAACATCAACTGTTAAAGGATAAAGTGGAAAATTGGGTAAATCTGCATGAAAAAAGAAATAATCTCGAATATTTATTCCCCTGTTGCTATTACTATTCGAATACTGCTGCTGGCACACAGACACTAACAAATTAGAAGAAACGCCCCTACCCTCCTCATCAAATAAATCAAGCCCTATCTCAATAGGATTATTTCTTGAATAAACTTCCTTTTTGGAAAGGAAGTCTAGAAAATAATCATTAATTCCATGATCGTTAAACACCAATCTTTCGGCTCTTGGTTGTCCCAATTCGTCTAGTACTGTTAAATGGATTATTCCTGCTGGTAAGGTATCTAAGCCTAAATTAAAAATAGTTCCAATCCGTTCAGACAAGAGTACCTTTCCATTTATATGGCCGATTAAATGACCATTTTTTAATAATTTATTATTCTTTGAAAAGTCTATTTGAACTTGTAATATGTTAGCTGCTTGTTTATCGGTGCGTATGACCACGCCTTCTGTCAGGGCTTTGGGAAGTTTCCATTGCCGTGTCTTTCCTTTTTCTGTAATCATGGCAAAATAATCTTGATTAGGCTTTGGAATTAACTCAAACCGTCCAAATCCAAGACTATCCGTTTTAAAAGCCGTTATTTGTTCTTTATTCGCATTAATAATTTGTCCTACTAGTTTTCCTTTATTGTTGGTCGCCTTAATAGCCACTACAGATTTCATACCTTCTACTAAATCTCCACCTTCTGGAAAAAACTGAAGAGATAAGGGTGCCTTATTTTGAAATCCCGTTTTGGAAACATCCGCTCCATCACCAACAAAAATAGTTTTTCTAAAGAAAAAAGCAGCGTCCTCGTTCCGCATAAAAGTAGTATAGGCTCTTATAAAATGTTGCCCATGCTCTATTTTAACTGGTAGTTCAAAATCTCCGTTCCCTGTTCCTTCCTTAATTTTAATTACTCGTTTAGTAAGAATTTCCTTTTCCGCATTTATTAATTCCACATAAACCACCCCTCCTTTTTTGGGTATTCGGTTTTCATCCGTTAAAAACACCTTAAAATAAACTAATTCCCCAATCGCATATTGAAACCTATCTGTCTGTAAATAAACTTTATCTGCCTTAGCCTCCGTCAATAAAGTCTCTTTTAAACTAGGTAAATCATTTTGGGCATTCGCAAAATATTGCATTAAAAAACACCCACTTATTAGTATCAATGCTCGTATCATAATTAGGTTTTTAAGTTTTAGAGGATTTACTTCAATTTGGTCGCCAAACGATGAATGATGAACATATTATTACTTATAAGATGCTATACTTTTGATAACAGTTGGTTATGAGTCTAAAATACAATTATTCGAGCAGTATTATTCTAGCCACCATCTCTAATAGTAGAACTATTTGCCACCAATGCACAATTACAACATAATGGTGGAATACAGCCTGGACGAGGCGGTGGTGGACAAGACATAATTGGATTGTTTGCTAATTCAGGACTCTAACAGGTATTTCAAACTGCTTTAAATATCCAATCACCTTATTAGAGGAAACATCTTGTGCATCAGTAAGTATTATAACCGAAGATTTTTCCATATTCTGAAGGGTATTTAGATTTAAGTAATGCAATAAATTGTTTTGAATCGTTTTTACAAAAACCTGATGCTGGTTCATAAAATCTTTCAATAGTTTGCCCTAAAAAACCTCCCGCTATCTGTTTATCTTTGAAAGCATCCAAAAAACGTATTATCCATTTTTTATTCCATTCACAATCCGTACTGTGTTGAAGAATTTTCCAGACAACCTTTTGATTTTTTTTGGATACTTGATTCGCTGACGGAAAATTGTATAACTCAAACAAACTATCCAATTTTATCCTATTTGCAAGATCTAAGCTATCTTGAATAGACCAATTAATTATTGAATCTTTTCGAGCATATTGGTCCCATTTTCCCATTTGAGTTAGTATAGTATCATATCTTGTGTGCTTAGCCTCATTATTTTCTTTTTTTCTACATTCTCCACATACATTTTTACATCTAGTTAGGTAGTAATTTTTCTTTTCTTCTGGCAATTGTAAAACAAAATAATCTATCTTTCCAAGATATTCATATAATTGAGGTACTTCAATGGGTCTTCTATTACTTTCCATTAAGTAATAACAAAACCATATCGAATCATAAGCAAAACTTTTATCTAGGTGGTAATAGATTGAATCATCAGGAGAATCCATAACAAAATGCAGACTTACTAACTCTGAAGAGAAACTATTGGCAAAATATTTAAATCCTTTTCCTTTCATAAATTCTGACTGTTCTATAATATGTGTCTCACTCTCAACTAAGCGACAAAAATAGGTTGGATTTAAGGTATAGATGATTAGAAGAAGTATCTTGTTCAAAGTCCTTCAACTATTCTACAAATTCAACCAATAAGTCAACTTAGCCACAATAGCTCGATTTCGTACCCCGAATTGGTCAAAGGGATTAGTCAGGTAATTATCGGTATAAACCAAAAAGAAGTCAGAAACAGGCTTAAAACGCCATTGGAAGCGGGTATTAATATTCAGGTTATCAAACTGATTGTTATATTGGATAAAAGTGGTTAGGAATAATTTTTTGGAAAAAGTTAAATCTATTCTAGGTCCGACTAACCATAGATTGGCAGTTTCAAAAGGTTCGTCTAATCGGATATGGTTATAACTATAATCTATCGAGACAAAGCCAAAAGGTGGATATTTATAGGTGAAACTACCTTGCATTCCTGCTCGGAAGCCGTTAAAAAATTGGCCTATAGTTGGGCGCAATCCCCATTCGAAAAGATTAAATTGGCTTGACCTATAGCGCAATCCAAAAGTGGTAAATTTATGGACACTACCTGCGGGCAAGAAAATCTCCTCCGCTTGAATTCGAGTAGGGTCAAAATCATTCAATAATAAGATTCGACTATAATCTATGTTGGCTGTCAAATTAGCCGTGCTTTTAAAGTTAAATCGCCAGAAAAATTCTACCCCTGCATCTGCTAAACCAAAATCTTGCTGTACTTCATTATCATCTTTGCCTACCTTATAAATCCATCTGGCATCAAATCCGACATTATGTTCAGAAATCGGACCGCTTTTAGGGTAAAAATTTAAGGCTACTTCGGGGCTTACTAACAAAATATCTCTTCTTGGCACAAAACCAACCTCTGCATCATAACCATCTCCAACATACAAATGTGCCCATTCTAGTCGATATTTTCGGCGATTATAGACTAATTGGGTGAAATGCGAAAATTTATGGGAGGCTTCGGTAGGCGTAAAGGCTTGAAAATAGTTGGTTTTCCCTGCCCAACGATTATCGCCAGAGGCTAAGCGATATTCTAAACCAGCTACTCTATTATATTTGTTAAAACTACTACTAAAATCTGAGCCATTAACGGCTTGCTTGTTCACCCCTAAAAAGGCAATATTAGAGCGCTTGAAAACTTGTTGTTCTACTGCCGCCACCGTGTAATTAAAGCTCGGTAAATCATTGTCCAGTTGTCTGGCAGTCTGCATATTCAATAAACCAACCCTTAGTTTATCATTTACCTTGCCACTTAATCTAGCCCCATATAAGATACTGTTTTGCACGTTCTGCCCTGTAGCTGTATCTATCGCTACCCCAATCCTACGAGAGAAAAAAGGATTGGCTCGACTGGGACCAAAGCTGCCAAATAAATCTGCATTTTCTAGAAAAAATTGTCTTCGTTCTGGAAAAAATATTTCAAAACGATCAAGATTCGTCACTTGCTGATCGACTTCTACTTGAGAAAAATCTGGGTTTACGGTCAAATCCAAATTTAATCCCGAAGTAACCGCAATTTTGGCATCTCCACCAAAACTAAAATCTGTTGCGGCTTCTGTCTCCGTCACATCTTCAAAATCTCGAATGATCGAACCTGCCATAAAAGGAATAATCGAAATATTCGTTTTGGGTTTCTTCAATGGTTCGTCCCAAATCATATTTCCCATATAGGTCAAATCCATCAAGATATTATTCCTAGGTATATTGACCCAACTGGTAATTTCGTTGATTTGCGTATCATTTCGGTAGGAATTAAAGCGCCAACGGGTACTTCCCTCTGTAAATCGGATGGTTTTGAAAGGAATGGCAAATTCCGCAATCCAGTAATTTTCATATATTTTTGCTTCTCCATCCCATTTATTATCCCAAGAACCATCAAAAGCTCCTCTGTCTCTCCCACCACTAGAAATCAAGGCTTCTCTTCGCACTCCTTCTGGATTCATCCCAAACAAAAAAGCATTGGTTTGGTCATTATAGGTATCAAACAAAATACTTATATTATCACTATTTCTGAAGCCAAAATCTCTCTTTAAAGTAGGCGTCATAAATTGATTGGCAGAACTATAACATTTAGTGGCAACATACAGATATTCTTCATCATAGGTCATATAAATTTCTGTATCGCCTCCAGCCTTAGAACTATCTGCGGGAAAAAATTGCCAAAAGTCGCTCGCTCCATTCGCCTTAAACCAGGCCGCTTCATTTAATTGCCCATCCAACACAATCTTTTCAGTCGTCTTTTTTAAATGAATGTCAGGATAAATAGTTTGTCCTATCTTTGTACCATCTTGAGCATGGAGCAATAGGCAAGAAAATAGAAAAGAGCTAAAAAGTAAAAGCTGTTTCATCATAGCTGTAGTGACATGATAGATAATACTAATGAGTTTAGCAAAATAAAACGTTAATAGATTATATATGTTTACTCCTACCACCATTAATTTACAAAAGGTCCAAAAGCAGCTTTTTAGCGTCGCCTATAAAATGATTGGAGAAATAGCGGCTAGTGAAGATATTGTACAGGATACCTTGACCATTTATTTAGCCAAACAGCAAAAAAAAGAATTGGCACATGTACAGGATTTACAAAAATATTTAATCAAAACGACCACAAATCGCAGTCTTAATTATTTAAAAAAAATCAAAAAAGAAAGGGATAACTATTATGGTGTTTGGTTACCTGAACCCATCCTTAATGAAACAGAAACGATTGATTTTCAATTAGATTTAGATTATGGGCTTACTTTTTTGCTAAGTCGTTTAAATCCAAAGGAACGAGCCGTTTTTATCTTAAAAAATGCCTTCGATTTTACTTTTAAAGAAATTGGAGATTTTTTGGATTTAAAAGAAGCCACTTGTCGCAAAAACTTTCAACGATTAAAAGGTAAATTATCTCATTCCACAAGTAAGATAGGCGTTAGTAAGGTGGCAAAAGAACAATTATTAAAAGCTTTTTTAGCTGTAGGAGAAGAAAAAGGACTAGCGCATCTTCTTGCGATTTTGAAAGAAGATATTGTGCTGTATAGTGATGGAGGTGGTAAAATTACCGCAGCTAAAGTCCCATTAGTAGGTAAAACTATATGCAGCAAATTCTTGGTTGGCTTATTCAATAAATTTGGGAATCAATTTATTGTTTCTTATTTAATTGTTAATGGTGTCCCTGCTCTACAACTCAGAACAATGGAAGGTGTTTTAAATACTATTATTTACTTTACTTTAATTGAAGAGCAAATCGAAGAAATTTATATGGTGCGAAATCCAGATAAACTAAAGGTTTCGAAATGATGAACGATGCCTGTCTACCGACAGGTAGAAATTCATTAAACATTTAAATAATCAGTTAAGAAATTGATAATTATCCGTTGGGAAGCTAATCCGTTGGGCAAAAAATACGCCAATGGATTTTAGATGCATTATTAATATAAACAAAATCAGTTTCTTACCTGACACTCTATTCAGGATAAGAATCTTTGACCTCCAAAATCTACTCGTTTATACCCTGAATGTTATCGCTGGTCAAATACTTATAGAAAGGCTTCTGTTTACACTTTTTTATGAAGAATTAATTTTTACTTTTGTAGCTCAAAAAATAAGCAATTATCGGTTAACTCGTCGTATTTTTAAAATAGACTACTAACTAATAATCAACTAATCAACGAATTTATGCCTTTAGATCAGATAGATGTAGATAATATGGATCAAACGCCTCAAATTGGAGAAGAAGCAGAAATGAGCTTTATTGAGCATTTAGAGGAATTGCGTTGGCATTTGATTCGGGCAATTAGTTCCATTTTAGTCGTTGCCGTCACCGTTTTTACTTTTGATAAATGGGTGTTCAAAAATATTATTTTAGCACCAAAGGAAGCTGATTTCCCATTATATCGGTGGTTAAATTTTGTGCCGCCTGAATTTCAGTTGGAAACAAGAGTGCTTGGAGAGCAATTTATTGTGAGTTTAAAAGTCTCTATCATTCTAGGGATTATCTTTGCCTTTCCTTTTATTTTATGGGAGATTTGGCGATTTATTAAACCTGGTTTATATGAAAATGAACGAAAAGCAGCCAGAGGTTTTGTGGTCGTATGTTCTCTGCTCTTCGCACTTGGGGTATCCTTCGGTTATTTTATCATCTCTCCTTTTGCCATTTCTTTTCTTGCAGGTTATGATGTAGGAGCCGTTAGTGCGCCAACCTTGGATTCTTTTGTGAATTATATGACGATGTTTACGCTTCCCACAGGGATGATTTTTGAATTGCCTATTGTAGCTATTTTTCTTAAACGAATTGGCTTAATTGACCAAGCTTTTATGCGCACTTATCGCAAACATGCTTTTGTTGTCTTTTTGGTTTTTGCAGCTATTATTACGCCCCCCGATGTGGTGACGCAGTTTTTGATTGCCATTCCGCTTTATGTGTTATATGAAATCAGTATTCGAGTCGTTGGCCGAGTGGAGAAGCGTGAGGCTCAGGAAGCGGCTTAATTCTAATTCCGTAGCTTAGGCCTCCTGATTTGCTAAATCTAGCAGATTTAGTAAATCTTTTTCTCTATGGAAACCTTGAATTTAGATTTACTGTCCCGATAGCTATCGCGGATGAAAATTTAGCAAACCTGCCAGTTCTCAGTCAACCTGCTAAGCTACAATAATCAATCATGTCGAGGATAAATCAGCCCAATTTGCCTTCTAATTTCATCCAATAGTTCTATCAAATCCAAACTAAATTGGTGAGGTATTAAATCACTTTCCAATTTTCCAGCCTGCATGCAACGCATCATTTCCGCTGCTTCGTATTGATAGCCTAATACTTGATAGTCGAAGGGAATAAAGGTTTTTTCTGAATTTTCATAAGTTAAAGTCGTTATGCCTTCTACTCCTTCATGAAAACGACCAGGAATATGAACATAGCCTTTTTCACAATAAATATAAGCTTCTATTGGTGTGTGCGCTAATAAAGTAGCATGCAAATTAGCCGTTTGTCCATTTTCATATTCCAAAAATACCGCACATTCTTCATCTACTTTTGTTTTGCCCATTAAAGCAGCAGCCGTTACTTTTTTGGGTTTTCCCAATAAAAACAAGGCTAGTAAGGCTGGATAAATGCCAATATCTAATAAAGCACCACCGCCTAAATCTCGATCAAATAAACGACTATTCGGATTAAAATTGGCCTTAAAACCAAAATCAGCTTTCACAGAAATCAACTTTCCTAACTCACCGCTTTCTACAATTTCTTTAGTTTTTAGAATATGGGGCAGGCATAACGTCCATAAGGCGTCCATTAAAAAAGTGTTGGTCTCTTTGGCTTTGGCCAACATTTGTTTGACCTCTCTCGTATTGATGGCAAAAGGTTTCTCACAAATGACCGCTTTTTTATGACTTAAACACAAAAGCGTATGTTCGCAATGAAAAACATGAGGGGTTGCTATGTAAACGGCATCCAATTCAGGATCCGCCAACATAGTTTCATAACGACCATAAGCTTTCTCAAAATTATAGTCATTGGCAAAATTTTGCGCCTTTTCTTGGCTTCTAGATGCTATTGCATATAGATTGGCTGCTGGTAAGGTCGCCAAATCTGTGGCAAATTTGCCAGCAATTTTCCCTGCACCTAGTATCCCCCAATTTATTTTTTTGGTCATATTTTTAATAGGTTTGTGAGGTGATGAGTTTATGGGTAATGAATTCATAAGGTAAATCTTATTCCCTCGAAACCTCATTTACTCCTTATTTTATCAAGCCCAATAATAAAACTAAAATGGCTAATAATATAGCTAAAGCAATTTTAATCTTTCTATTGGATACTTTGCTAGGTCGAGTTTCTTTTATTAGATAGCGTTTTCTTCGGATTGGTTTTCTGATCTTTGCTATTTTTTCTTGTTTCTTCTTCGGTGTTTTTCTATGGCGGTTATTAATATGTCCTTTATTTCGCCTGACTTCAGGGAAATTATTGGGTCTGCGTTTTTTGGTATTTTGCCTGTTTAATTTCATTATACGGATTTTGTGCCCAACAGATTTTGTGCCCAACGGATGCTTACATAGAAAATGTATTTATTGGAACGGAAAAAACACTAGTTTTGTTAAGATCAAAAAATTAAAAATATGACGCTAGAAAAGATTACTCACCTAATCGAACAATTTCAAAATAGAACTTTACCAAAGGAGGCATGGACACATGAAGCGCATCTTATAGTGGCACTTTGGTTTGTGAAAAACTATACCAAATCAGAAGCTATTTGTCTGATTCGGGCAGGCATTATTTCCTATAATGTGGCAGTCGGGACGCCTAATACGCCTTCACAGGGCTATCATGAGACGATTACTTTGTTTTGGATTTGGTTAATTGGGGCGTTTATTTCTAAGCATTCAAATTTAGAAATAGAGGAATTGGTTGAGCGTTTTTTGGGGTCTAAATATGCCCATCGGGATATATTTTTTGAGTATTATACGAAAAAATTACTTTTTTCTGTGACCGCTCGGGCGAATTGGGTGGGGGCCGATTTGAGGGAGTTAGCGTTTTAATCTTTTACCTGTTTCATGCAATTTTAATACCCTAATTAAGTCAATGTTAAATAAATCTTCTTAAAAAATGGCATACGGATTAATCATGATGGCAGTATCTTCATCTGAATTAGATTCCTTTTTACATCAATTGCAAATATTGGAGCAAAAGGAAGATATCGAAGGTATTAAAAAATGGCATATCAAACCTAACAAAGTCATTTTCACAACACATTATTATGTCTCATCAGGAACTGGGGAGAAAGAATTAGATAAATTAATTTATGATACTTTCGATGGAGGTAAATTAATTAGCAAATTTTACTGGCATCCTTATAGACCACCGAAATATCACGATAAGGACTCCATTAAAGCACTTTTAGGTAAATTCATAGAAGTATGTGAACAATGTATAGCCAAACAACCTGAGCATGAGATTGAATATTGGAAACAAGATTTTGACCCTGTTCTAGAATTATTCAGATATATTATAAAAAATGAGTTAACCTTAATCACATTATTGGATAAACCATTTGATGAGGAACGAGCTAATAAAGTATTTGGACCTATTGAAATCTAGAATTACTCACCGTTTACCCCGATTCATCAGAGGGGGTTTATCAAAAAACCTCACTCCTGCAACTCCCAAACCCAAGAACCATCCTTCCGCAAATACCCAATCTGCCCACCATTTTCCACTCGAAAAAGGCCATCACCAGCATAGGTAATATATTCGTAGGCTGGTGGAATAATTAATTCTCCTTTTAAATTAGCCAAACCGACAAATTGGCTTAGTTGCACTTTAGCAACCCCTTCTTCAAAATTGGTGATTTCATCATATTTATTAGAAATTAAATTTAAGCCATTTCGGTTGATAATTCCCCATTTGCCATTTTTTTTGACTGCGGCAATTCCATATTGATACTGTTCTGCCTTTTCAAAATAGCCATCTCGCCAACTAGCATCTTCGGCAATGTAATAATACGCATAATTTTTTCGGACCAAGCCTCTACCCTCTTTGAAATGGAGGAGTCGGTTAATCCCAGGTTCAATGATTTCTTTTCCAGATAAGTTGATTACGCCTCCTTTCTTCAAGCCTTCGTAAACAACCGCCTTTCCATCTTCAAAATCCAAACATTTAGAATAAGTTAGTGGAATAATTTCTCTCCCTGCAAAATCTATAAAACCACAACGATTGTCTCTTTGTACCATTGCTCTTCCTTCTGAAAAAGAAGCTGCTTTGGAGTAATTCCCTACGATAATGAGCATTCCATTTCTATCAATAAATCCATACCCATTTTTATGTCGCACTAATGCTCTCCCCTCTTTAAAAGGTAGAATTTTTCGATAATTCTGGGTAGTAATTAGATGGCCTTTTTGATTGATAACCCCATAACGAGTCACCTTATTTCCATACCGAACAATGGCCAAACCAGCTTCATCAAAAGTGGAAATATGATTAAATTTTGGCTTTAAAACATCATTACCTAGTTCATCAATTAAGCCATATTTTCCATCCTTGACAACCCTAGCAATTCCATTTTTAAAATCAAAGGCTTGACTAAATTCAAACGGGATTAGGGGCGTACCGTCAGGGGCGATATAACCAACCCCCTCACTCGTTTTCACCCATGCTTTGCCTTGCTTGAAATTGCCTATAGCCTTATAATGATTATCCAATTTTATTTGCCCATTTGGTGTAATAAACACCCATTTCCTTTGATATTTTACGGCTGCAACACCTTCAGAAAAAGGGGCTACTTTCTGAAATTTTGGCGAAATTACTTCTGCGCCATTCTTAGCCACATATCCCCAATTATTACCGATTCTCACCGCTAATCGGTCTTCTTTAAAAACGCCCAATTCATCATATTTTAAGTCCACCAATAACTGCCCTAACGTATCCATTAAGCCATATTTCTGATCATAAACAGCTACTTTTATGATCTGGTTATCAGTCCCAGCTAAAAAATTAGCTGCGTCATATTTAGCAGGTAGTAGATCATTTCCAAATTGGTCTATCAATCCCCATTTTTCTTTGGTTTTCACCAAACACACATCATTGACAAATTCATTGACCATTTCATATTTTGGTTGAACGACAATAAATGCCGTCGTATCAATAAAACCCCATTTACAAGCTTCACAGGTCAGATAAGCAGCTGCTTCCATTTTTTGATCATATAATGTAATGTCCATCATATCACTTCCCACTAGCAGGTCGTCTAAATAATCGGGTAAACGACCCAAAGATTTATCTTTTGCTCGAAGTTTTGCAGAGATTTTACCACCAATAGAAATTTTAGCCAAGCCATCTTTAAATTCACCAATATAGCCATAATCTTTCTTGACAAACTTTCCATTTTGCTGCATTAGCCCATGCCGCCCATTGCTAAAAACAACCCTTGCTACAAGAGCGCCATTTCTAAAGTCATTGGATCGAACATCCCATAATTTTAAAGGCGTTACTAATTTGCCCACTTCATTATTGACAATGCCATAAAGATAATTAAAGCGATAGTTCGTTCGATCAAAACGATATTGTCCCTGTTTTTCTAAGCCGACTATGGTGTATCCCAAGTCTCTTTCCACTCGAATAAAGTCATAAGTAGGAGGAATAACCGCTTCTCCATCCGATAATCTTCTCAATCCCCATTTTCTCAATTCCCCCACATAAAACCATTCAAAGTTATCCAATAGATAACTATTTCCAAAATCATCTCTATTCAATAGACTTAGTGCTGCTTCCGAATTTTTTCCCTGAATTTGAATGCGAAAATGTTTTTTAAAATTTTCTCCTTTTTGTACTTTTCCATCCTCATCTATATAAAACAAGGTCCATTTTTCCCCTTTAAAAGCTTTAATGTTTTTACCAGAAATATTAATTCTGGTATAGTCAACGGGCACAATTATTTGCCCATTTTCATCAATTAGTCCAAAAAAAGGGCCTTTTTTCACCAATGCTTTCCCCTTTCGAATAGGCGCTATAAAATCATAATTATAAGCCAATAATTGCTGCCCATTTTTATGAACTAGCCCCCATTTCCAAGCATTCCGAACTCGAAAAGCAACCGCTGAAAAACTTTGAATTTCTTGATAGGAATTAGCTAAAATTTCGGTGGCTTGATAATCGACCAACCCAAATTTATCCCCTAATCGAGTGAGTACATACTTATCTGAGAAAGGCAAAAAATCTTTAGTCGATGGAGCAGAGACAATTCTTTCTTCTGCTGTATTATATAACCAATAGGTTCCAAAACGTTCTAACTTAAACAAGGACGCATTAATAGGGGTATAAGCAGAGTAATTCGGCTCAATCAAGGCATTTCCATTTTTGGAAACCGCTCCCCAAAGGACGCCTTTTAAATAAAAAATCATTCCATTCTCTAAAATATTAAAAGCATCCGCTACAACTGGTAAAATAGATTTCCCTGTCAAATCCGTCAAGCCATATTGTAGCCCCTTTTTAACTTTTAAATACTGATTTTTGTGCAGACTAATCTCCTCATATTCTGCGAAAAGTATCTTTTTTCCTATTGTATTTACACAACCAAATAAATCATTTTGCTTAAATACAAGTAACTGAGGGCTTAATACTGTTAATTGTTTGTAGTCATTCCCTTTTAAAACGACTTGCCCCTTTGCGGTTACGACTTGTTGTTCTTGATTAAGGAATACGACAATAAAGTTAGTATCTAGGATTTTGATTTCGTCATATTTTGCAGGGAGCAATAATTGGCCTTTTTTATTCAATAAGCCAATTTTTCCAGCCTGTTGCATCAAAGTATATCCATATTTTTGAGTAGTGCCAATGACATCATAATCTGGGGCAATAACTAATTGTCCACTCGTATCTATTAACCCCCATTTTTGATTGATTTTTACAGGGTAATAATTTTGTGCTAACAAAGAGTTAGTCATCCATCCATTTATCAAAAAAAAATACAAAATATAGGGAAATAGCCATCCCATAAATGGTGGATGGGCATGCAAAAAATTGGTAGGGAAGGAAAAATGTAAAGCTGTTTTTCTCGCAAGTCTTAATAGCCGCAAAGTTTCTAGTTTTGAATTTCATTTAAAATGTCTATTCTTTAGCAATGATGAAAAAATAAGCCCGTCCTTTGACATTTTATTTTAGCTCCCTAATTCTAACCAGCAAGGCTGTTTATAATTAAAAAACTAAAACAAAATGACAGACTTATTTTTTCATAGTTACTTAACGATAAACTTATAAAAAGTAACGCTTTTCTAGAAGCCCTATTATTTTTTCTTAAATATAATTATCTTTCCAAAAATGCCGCTACCCATGCTCTAAACAACTGTGTATCTAATGACTTTTCTAAACTAGCAATTCCCTTAGTGACTTTTTCTATGCCTATCCTTTCTGCTCTACTTTCCATCAAAACCTGATCATAGGCTTTTGTAAATTCTGGATGAGCTTGAATACTTAGCATTCGTTCACCAACTTGCAAAATAGCATTTGGACAATCCTTACTTCCTGCTAATCGAATCGTATTGGGAGGCAACTCCATCACTTGATCTTGGCACATCATCAAAAAGTTCACTTCTGATTTTGCTGGTTGCATCCAATGTTTCCTATGTATGATCTCAAATTCGTGAACGCCTACACACCAGCCTGTAGCCGCCTTTTCTACTTTACCTCCCAAAGCATCTGCTAATAATTGATGCCCAAAGCAGAAACCTATAAAAAATCTATTAGCTTCGTAAATAGCTCGAATAAAGGCTTTAGTTTGCTGAATCCACGCCAAATCTTCATAAGTAGAACGGGAAGACCCTGTTGCCATATACACCTCACAATCCATTACATTTTCTGGAAATTCTCCTTTATTCACTTGATAATGTTCAAATTCATAATCAGAAAATAAGGCCTGAAACATTGCTGGATAATCGCCAAATTCTGATTGGTATTCCGCTCTAACTTCATCACAAATTAATAATCCTACCTTCATTACTTTTATTCTTTATAAAATAATTTAAACCATAAAAAACTTACTGCCAATATGCCAAAGTAAATCGCTGCTAATTTCAAATTATAAATTGTCATCGCTATAAACGCTACTCCTGCAATAATCAGCGCAATAATTGGAGAAAAAGGATAAAATGGCACTTTAAATGGTCGCTCTAAATTAGGTTCTTTTCGGCGTAAAGCTAACATAGAAATCATTGAAATAATATATAAACTTAAAGCACCAAAACAGGCAATGGTAATAATATCCCCTGTTTGTCCCGTGAATAAGGCAATAATTCCAATAATCATATTAAACACCAAAGCCTTAGCTGGCGTTTTAAAGTTGGTTTGTACCTCCCCTAAAAATTTGGGTGCAAAACCAACTCTACCAAATTCAAAAGTTGACCGACCTGCGGCTAGTATAATGCCATGAAAAGAAGCCACTAAACCAAATAGACCTATAGAAGTAACTAAAGTATATAAAACATGATTTTCTCCATAGGCTTTTGCCAAAGCCAAAGGTAGCGGAGAATCCGAGGCATTTCCATCTGCATCATATACAATTGCTTCCCAACCATCAATACCTACTGAAGTTAAAAAAGTCATCAAACATAAAGCCACTAGTGTTAAAATAGCAGAGCCAAAACCAATTAGAATATTTCGTTGTGGGTTGATGGTTTCTTCTGCCACATTTGCCACCCCCTCTATCGCTAAAAAGAACCAGATAGCAAAAGGAATCGCTGCAAAAGCACCAGACCAACCATTGGGTAAAGCGTTTTTTGTGAGGTTAGCTACTTCAAAATGAGGAACAGCCGCACCCGCAAAAATTAATAATTCAGCAACCGCAATAATGGTAATAATCAACTCAAAAGAAGCAGCCGCTTTTACCCCATAAATATTCAAAGCGGTAAAAATAACATAAGCGGTAATAGCAATTGTCAATACCGACACCGATGGCATAAAAATATTTAAGTAAGCACCTATCGCAAAGGCAATAGCAGGTGGGGCAAAGATAAATTCAATATTTTGTGCCATGCCTCCTAAAAAACCCCAGTTTTTCCCTAATCCTCGAATGG
>CAZXYA010000102.1:0-20332 GCA_964644655.1 uncultured Saprospiraceae bacterium
AATGAGTGCAGTTGCCATTGCCAAAAAAAATTTAGCTAAAAAAGGATTTTTAGATATTGATATTGATCCATCTTTGGATTTATTTGAGGAGATTGAAAAATTAAAGAAGGAAAAGAATGCCATTATATTGGCACATTATTACCAAGATGCAGACATTCAAGATATTGCGGATTATATTGGCGATAGTTTGGGCTTATCTCAGCAAGCTGCTTCTACCGATGCGGATATTATTGTTTTTGCTGGCGTTCATTTTATGGCAGAAACAGCAAAGATGTTATCGCCAAGTAAGAAAGTAATTCTACCTGATTTAAAGGCAGGTTGTTCTTTGGCAGATTCTTGTCCACCGCATTTATTCAAAAAGTTTAAAGAAAAATACCCCGATCATAAAGTAGTCAGTTATATAAACTGTACAGCGGAATTGAAAGTATTGACCGATGTTTGTTGTACCTCTACCAATGCGATGCATATCATCAATAGTTTTCCAGAAGACCAGCCTATTATTTTTGCGCCAGATATTAATTTAGGGCGTTATTTAAAGAAACAGACGGGCAGAGAGAATATGGTTTTATGGAATGGTAGCTGTATGGTACATGAAATTTTCTCTCACGAAAAAATCACTAAATTACAGTTACGTCACCCAGAAGCAAAATTTATTGCGCATCCAGAATGTGAAGAACATATATTAGATATTGCAGATTATATTGGGTCTACGAGTGGTTTGTTGAGATACACAAAAGAAAATCCAGCAACAGAATTTATTGTCGCTACAGAATCTGGTATTCTACATCAAATGATTAAGGCATCTCCACATAAAACATTTATTCCTGCACCACCTAATAATGCTTGTGCTTGTAATGATTGTCCACACATGAAGTTAAATACGTTGGAGAAATTATACATTAGTATGAAATATGAAACGCCAGAAATCACTTTACCCAAAAAGGTAATTGAACAAGGGGTGAAAAGTATCAATCGAATGTTAGAAATTTCTGAAAAAGCAGGGTTGTAAAAAGAGTTATGTATTATAAATTATGAATTTTAGCTTCCTAACGCCTTTTTCAAGATAGCAATTCTTATTTTTGTGCCTCAGTAATATTGATTTAAACGAAAAATGGCACAAAAAGAAATAAAATATAGATTCCTTATAAAACGGTTGGTCGAACAAGCTTCGGTTAGCCGTTTTATTTTTTGCAAGCTAAGGACTGTCTTTATGCTCGCATTCCTTTTGGGAGGTAGTGCCTGCGGAGAACCAGCAATTAAATTAGACAGAGCAGCTCGCAAAGCGGTTGATACTTTAGTAAACAATCAATTAAATGTTATCAGTCCTATGTTAGATAGCTTATGTCAAGTAACGCGAGATGATTTTATCCAACAGGCAGTAGATTCAATCGTAAAGGAACGACAAAAAAAGGAAGAACGATTAAGGTTGACTGTTCCAAAAGCAAAGGAGGAAGGAGGAAAAAATTAAATCTTCCTTAACACATTTTCTAACACTTGATTCGTCTTAAAACTAGTTTATAATATGTACTTATTATTAATTACAATAGTAATCGGCTTATTTATTGCCATGCTATTTCTGAACATTTACTTTCGAGTAAAAGTGATGAAAACGTATAAAGTATTAATCAAAAATCGAGTAGAATTTGGAGCGGCTCATATTTTTAATGAAGAGAAAATGGCGGCTGAAATTTTTCCTCGGTATCCCCAACAAGTAGAGCATATCAAAACCTTTGTCAATCATATTCGCTATTCCATTAAAATGGCTACCGTTTTGACTACTTTGATTACTGCTTTTGGCGCAATTTTGATGTGGTATCGGCATGAATGAACGATCCTGCAGGGTGGAGGTTTGGGAAACCTCCAAGTGAGAGAACCGTGAAACGGGTGGGAGGGCATATTAGTCCATATTTAGATTTTCTTCTAACCGACCTATTAATTAAACCTATAAAAAATTAAACCCATGAAAAAGGTATTATTCTTTAGTTTTTTGACCATCTTCTTTACGAGTTGTTTTGAAATTGTAGAAGAAGTCAAGATGAAAGCAGATGGCTCTGGTCAAATGATTGTGACCGTCAATATGAGTGAAAGCAAGGAAGATTTAAAAGGCTATATGGATTCGGGAGAGATTGGCGAGATGAAATTACCCGACCAAAAAGAGCTAAATAGTTACTTAAGTCAAATTGAAAATACCTTAGAATCCGTGAAAGGAATGTCGAATGCATCGGCAGAAGCGGACTTTAACGAATTTATCTTTACTTTTGCGGCAGACTTTACCAACGTTAAGGCAATGAACTCGGCAGTTAACAAATTGACCAAAGAATTATCTAGAGGAATGATAACCATTGATAATAAATATGAATACAATAATGGTCAATTTACTCGCTCTTTTGGCAGTATGTTAAATGAAACAGATTATGAGAAATTGCCGATGATGCAGCGTTTCGTTTTAGAATCTGCTCGGATGGTTAGCATTTATACTTTTAGTAAGTCTGTAAAAAAGATGAGCAATGAAAATGCCGAATTATCTGCTGGTAATAAAGTCGTAAAATTCAAAAGCACCCTTGGCGATATTGCCAAAGGAACGAAATCCGTACAAAATACGATTAGTTTCTAATTTTTTATACACAAACCAACTATGTATTTCTGGCTAATTTTCTTTTTTGTTCTTTCTATTTTATTTTCTTTTTTATGCTCTATTTGGGAAGCAGTTTTACTAAGTATAACTCCTTCTTTTATTAATCGAAAAGTACAAGAAGGTAGCCCTATAGGAACAGATTTACAGAATTTTAAAAAAGATATTGACCGACCATTATCTGCTATTCTAACTTTGAATACCATAGCGCATACGGTTGGGGCAATTGGGGTAGGTACTCAAGCTGGGAAAGTTTTTGGAGGCGCCTCTTTTATTCCAGGTGTTTCATCGGAGACAATTATTGCAAGTGTAATGACTTTAGCAATATTAATTCTCTCTGAAATTATTCCTAAAACCATCGGTGCTAATATGTGGGAATCTTTAGCAGGTTTTACGGTAAAATCTTTAAAGTTTTTATTATTTGTCTTAACCCCTTTTGTTTGGGTCAGTCAGCTAATTACCAAAAATTTAAAGAAGGATAAAGATAAAAGCGTTTTTAGCAAAGCGGATTTGGCAGCGATGACCCATGCAGGCGAAGAAAGCGGGGTGCTTGCTCAAAGTGAATCTACGATTATAAAAAATCTATTGCGATTTGAGGAAGTTTCTGTTAGAGATATTATGACGCCTAGAACGGTGATGGTCAAGGCGGATGAAACGACTACGCTGATGGATTTTTATAAAAATAACCAACCTTTACGTTTTTCGAGAATTCCTGTTTTCCAAGAATCTTCTGATAACATTACGGGTGTTGTACTAAAAGATGAGATTTTACAATATCTAGTAGAAGATAAAGATGAAGTCCAATTAAAGACATTGATACGAGAAATTCCTGCGGTCAAAGACGATAAGGTCTTACCTGAATTGTTTGAAATGATGACAACGCAAAGAGCGCAAATTGCGATTGTTGTAGATAGTTATGGTTCTTTGGTTGGATTGGTCACAATGGAAGATGTATTAGAAACTTTATTAGGCTTAGAAATTGTCGATGAGTCTGATGGAGAAGCTGATTTACAGAAATTAGCTCGACAGAAATGGCAAGATCGTGCTAAAAAATTAGGATTGATTGAATAATAAAATATTTTTAATGATGAACGATGAATAGTGAAGTATTGTAGCTCATGAATTCATCGTTCATCATTTTGTACTACTTTCCCGTTCCTTCCCACAACACTCTCAAGGTATAAAACATAATTTTAAAATCCAGCGCCAAAGAGCGATTTTCGATATATAAAATATCAAATCGAAGTCGCTGCACCATTTCCTCAATACTAGACGCATAGCCATATTTGACCTGCCCCCAAGAAGTAATCCCTGGACGAACTTTCAATAAATGTCGATAATGAGGACTTATTTTCATAATCTCATCAATAAAATGTTGGCGCTCAGGACGAGGACCAACCAAAGACATATCTCCTTTTAAAACATTCCAAAATTGCGGCAGTTCATCCAATCTCCATTTACGCATCACCGCTCCCCAAGGCGTACAGCGATTGTCGTTATCCTTGGATAATTGAGGTCCGTTCTGTTCGGCATCTAGATACATAGATCGGAACTTAATGATATTAAAAGGCTGCCCATTTAGACCAATTCGTTCTTGGCGATAAAAAATAGGGCCATCAGAAGAATATTTAACCTTTAGTGCCACATATAAATAGATTGGTCCTAATAAGATGAGCATAGTTAAACTTGCCCCTATATCAATCACCCGCTTGAGTATCTGTTGCCATTTCGGCATTAGATTTTGCTGAATGTCAATTAAAACAGCCCCAAAAACATGGTTCATTTTAACCGTTCCTAGCAAAATGTCATACATATCTGGAATGATGCGCGTATAGACTTCTTTTTCAAAATCGGCAAGCGCATTGAGAATTTCTTTGATTTTATTGTGATCGGAAGTTTCTATGGCAATAATGGCTTCTTCTATTTCTTTTTCTTTAATAACCTGATGAATATCTTTGATCTTTCCTAAAATGGGGAGATATTGTGCCAACTCATTTTTGCTAGAACCATTAGAATCTATAAATCCAACAAAATTATTTCCCGTCGGTAATTTCATCCCTTTAATCTCTTCATACAAATCTATGGCTTTCTGATTGCCTCCGATAATTAAGGTATTATAACTTACTAAACCTTGCTTTAATCGTCGTTTAGCTTTGGTCAATAAAATCATTCTTGCCGTTGCAGTAAAGAAAAAATGGATGCCTAGAAGGGCAAAAAAGGAAGCGATATAAGTGGTATAAGATTGGATAACATCATCTAAAATCAAGGTAAAAAAGAGGAAGAAAACACCTATAAAAGTAATCAAAAAAGTACGTCCTAAAGTAGCTAGACGGGACAAGCGATAAATATCTTGGTACCGATCAAAAATAGCGTAGAGTAATAACCATCCTACCGGAATAACAATAATACCAATGTACAAGTTTTTATCTTGTAGCACGGTATGATCAAGCGATACTTCCTCTGAAATGACTTTACGATAAACATAAAAGCAAGCCCATGCGAGCATCGCCATTATAAAATCAACTATTTTATAATTCCTTGTATCTATATGTTGGCGACGTTGATTCAATTAGTTAAGCGAATAAATTTAAGGTTATCAATTAATACTTCTGGTGGGTCGTTGGTCACACTTCCACAGCCAGTATCATCGGTCGATGCTCTAAAAGCTAATTTATACCCAGGTAACTGAGAAGTTTCTAATACTTCCTGTAAATTAATGTACACTTTATTCCAGCGATTAATCGGGCAGAGTACGACATTGTAAAATGTGGCATTAACAGGGTTAATCTGATTAGGATCTATACCGACTAGCCCTATTTCAAATTCTACATTGGTTCGATAATCAAATTCTAAAAAAACGGGTAAGCCATTATTAGTTGGTAAATCTGTAAAAGTACCCGTAGAAGTAAATTCAATACTTTCTTCGGTTCCTAATAAAATTTGCCCTATCTCATCAAGGACTTGCACCGCATTGGGGTCACTACCTTTTAAGGCATGCCCATTACCATCAAATTCTTCTACTAATTCAAAAACAGCATTACTAACATAAGAAGTAGTTGGTCGAACGGTGACCGTTTCTCCAATTGGCAAATCAAGCGTTGTTTCAAAACGATTATAGAGTGGATAAATAATCGGTGTGCTACGAATCGCATTTTCTCTAATAACGGGGAAAATAGTAATATTCTGATTGCCCACGGCTAGCGTAGGAACGGTGGCAGGGAGTTCATAAATACCTAAAGAAAGGTCATCTACAAAGACCCAAACATCGGTGATTTGTTCGGAAGGTTCGCCTTGTGCTGGAGTGGTAGAAAAGTCAAATTGATCAATTTGTAGGTAAGCAGGGAGTGTTTCTTCGGGATTGACTATATCGCAGGCACTAAAGAGGCAAAGGATTAACGCAACGGTAAGATTTGCTAAAATTTTAAAATTTAGGGATTTCGCAAAAAATAACCTACGTAGACGAGCTAGGAGGATTGCAAACGGATTTAACTGATTAGTCGGATTTAAACGGATTTTCCTTATACTGTGTATTATCTTTTTGCGTAGAGCCTGCTCCGATGCATCGGAGTTATTTTTTTCCTTTTCCCTTAGTAAATCTATATTTTGAGGAATCGACCAAATAGATTCACCAAACCCACCTGACTGCATACGGTCAGGGCTGTTAGATTCAGCAAATTGAGGGGTACTGCTTGTTTTTTTAACCATTTATGTTTATCTAATTTTAGTCTGTTAAATTAGCAACGCTTCTACAAAAAAGAACTAGCCACCGCAGCCCTAGTCTCAATTTCTTCGATTATCCGATGCGCTACCTGCAAGGTTTGATACCCGTCTTCTATGGTCACTACTGTTTTTTTATTGGACAAAATTGCCTCTGCAAAAGTCGTTAATTCCATTTGAATAGCATTGCTTGGAATGGCTTTGGGTTGGGCAATATTAATATATTTTTTGCCTTCTTCTGTTGCTAAAGAGAGTAAATTACCATCGGTCAATTGATCCTTTTTCGTTTCTCCAAACAATTGAATAATCTGTGCTTGTTTGTCCAATAAATCTAAACTGATATAAGCATCTTTTTGAAAAAGTCGCAATTTACGCATCTGTTTCATAGAAATCCGACTCGCTGTTAAATTGGCGACCGCTCCATTGGTAAATTCTAATCGGGCATTGGCTATATCAGGAGAACGACTTACAACTGCCACACCACTTGCTTGTACTGATTTCAAAGGCGCATTGACAATATTTAAAATCAAATCTAAATCATGTACCATCAAATCCAAAACCACCGAAACATCTGTTCCTCGAGGATTAAACATCGCTAACCGATGCGCTTCAATAAATAACGGATTGAGTGGAATATCTTGAATAGATAAAAAAGCAGGATTAAATCGTTCTACATAGCCTACTTGCACCTTGACATTTTTTGCCTGTGCCAAGGAGACCAATTTTTCTGCTTGTGCTAAAGTATGTGTTAAGGGTTTTTCAATAAAAACATGTTTGCCTTTTTTAATAGCAGCAGCAGCCAATTCAAAGTGGGTAATCGTTGGCGTAACAATATCAATGGCATCTGACTCATGGATTAAATCAGTAACGTTCGAAAATCGCCTTATAGTAGGGTAGTCTTGTAGTACCTTTTTAGCAGCTGTATCATTAGGGTCGTAGAATCCCGTGATAATGATTGGCTCAATATTTTGTAGGCATTTTAAATGTATCTTTCCTAGGTGACCGACACCTAGCAAGCCTATTTTTACCATTATTGTTGTTTTGTTAATGCAGTTGATTAAGTCATTAGCCAATAGTCAAAGCCTAATCACTTTAATCTTAAACAAAACGTATGGTTTGAAATATTATTTTAGAGGAGAAAGAATTCAAGAGTTATCGATTGTCAGTTTGGCACAACGAATAACTCAGAGCGTTCTCAGTTAGCTTGAGACCGACAACCGATAACTGACAACCGCCAACCCTCAATACTTCAAAAACTGTAATTTAACCACCAGTTCTGCCTGATTAAAATCAATTTTGGCTTCATTAAAATTAGGTAAGGAAAATTGTTTTTTGGTGAGCCTAGAAACCGCAACAGGCTCTTTGGGAATACCGATAAAATTGCGATCAATCTCACTATTTTCGTTGAGATCATGGTAAGAAACGGCTGCGTAGTCGCCAAAAGGAATATTATCAAAAACAACTTTGACTTTACCATTGACGACTTTTTGTCTTTTTTTGAAAGAAGCATGGCCTGCTTCTAAAAAGGTAGCATCATTATTAAAAAGGGAAACTTCGACGATACCATCTTGAGCTTTTAGATGGTCAAATTCTATAATCATTACCCCTTTTCGGAGTTCATTGGCAGGAGTGAAAGCGCTACATAAGCAGAGTAGACATAGTAATGCTACAAATCGCATAAGATTAATTTTTGGATAGTCTCTAGTATTAAATAATCATCTTTTTTGAAGAGGCTATTTTTTTATTATGCAAGGCAAAAATTATCTGCATAGCACCCGCTAGGGATATAATTTTTAACGCAGCAAAATGGAAAAAGAGTCCTTCATAAAATGTTGTGATTAGTTGATAGTAGAGACTTATGTTCATGAATTTTGCCAGTCCTTAAGGTGTTAGTGGGAACACTTAAAGGTAAGCTTATTGTTGAATAGTCAAATTACCAAAATGGGAAATAGGGAGTAAAATAGGTTAGATTTTTTGTTGCGATGAAGCGATAGGATTTAATAAAAACGTTTATAAACTAATTGTGGGATTTGCTTACTGTTTTTACTGCACACAAGTTATTGATTTATAAAATAGCAATCCAGTAATTGAGATTATTTTCTTCCATTTTCTTTAAAAGAACCGTTTTTGAATAACAAATAGCCCTGTTCTTAATTGATAAAACAAAGAAACTTTTTAATTCTTTCGTAAGTTTTTCTAAATACCGCTACTTTTGCGGCTTTATTTTGTATAGAGGAAATTTCTTTCCTCCAAAAAATTATAGAGACTGTTTCATAAGCTCCCGATATATAGAGGCGGAGCAATCAAATAGAAAAATAAAAATTCGTAAGTATCTAATTATTAATCTAAAACGAATACTATTTTTTTCCTTTGAGAGCAGGAGAAGTTAAATTTTCCATCTTTTGAGACGGTCCCTTATACTAATTATTAAAACATGTCAAATAATCTAAGCGAACAGGAGTTGGTCAGACGGGAATCCTTACAAAAGATTAAGGACTTAGGTGTTAACCCTTTTCCCGCTGCGGAAGTCAAAGTTAATTTTAAAACAACTGATTTTACTTCCTTGGAATTCTTTGCCAATTTGGTTAAAGAAATTGAAAAATTAAAAGGGATTGGTGCAGTTAAAGCCAAACAGATTGCTGAGTTATTGACTAAAAATAAATTCAAAGTAGCCGCTTTATTAGAAGCAGAGGTAGGATTAACAGAAACCATTGAATTTGATGCTGGTGTAAGGCATACGGCTACGACCTTAGAAGAATTTGTTGGTGGGTTAAGAGTTGCTGCAATGGGAGATTACAGACCAGAAAAATTCCCAGAAGTGCATATTGCTGGTCGATTTATGGGGCAAAGAGGTCCATTTGCCAAGTTACAAGATTCGGAAGGGCGAATGCAATTATACATCAAGAAAGGTAAGATCGGCGCAACAGAAGAAGAGCAATTAAAAATTAATGCACTAGTCAAGCAATTACATATAGGAGATTTTATAGGTGTGAAAGGTTATTTATTTTCTTCTCAAACGGGAGAAGTATCCGTACATGTACAAGAATTAAATTTCTTGGGTAAATCATTAAAGCCTTTACCTGTAGTAAAAAGAGACAAGCAAGGAAATATTTATGATGAATTCAAAGATCCTGAATTAAGATACAGACAACGATATGTAGATTTAACCGTCAATCCTTCCGTCAAGGAAATTTTCCTAAAGCGATCGAAGGTCATTAAATCTATGCGGACGTTTTTTGATGAAAAAGGTTGGTTGGAAGTAGAAACACCGATTTTACAACCTATTCATGGAGGTGCTGCGGCAAGACCTTTTGATACGCATCATAATACCTTGGACATGCCATTGTATATGCGGATTGCTAATGAGTTGTATCTAAAGCGATTAATCGTTGGTGGATTTGATGGCGTTTATGAAATCGGAAAAATGTTCCGGAATGAAGGAATGGATAGAACGCATAATCCAGAATTTACCTCGATGGAAATTTATGTAGCCTATAAAGACTACATCTGGATGATGGAAATGGTAGAAAACTGTATTGCCTACATCGCACAAGAAGTGAATGGAACAGTCATTGCGCAAGTTGGGGAAAATACGATTGATTTCACGCCTCCTTATCGTCGATTAAGTATGTATGATTCCATTAAGGAGTATACGGGAATTGATGTCTCTAAAATGGATGAAGCAGGGCTACGAGCAATTTGCAAGCAATTGCATATTGAGACAGACAATACAATGGGTAAAGGGAAATTAGTAGATGAAATTTTTGGCGCCAAAGTAGAAGACCATTTAATTCAACCAACGTATATCACTGACTATCCAATTGAAATGACGCCGCTGGCGAAAAAACACAGAACGGAAGAAGGCTTAGTAGAACGTTTTGAATTATTTGTCAATGGAAAAGAAATTGCCAATGCCTATTCGGAGTTGAATGACCCAATTGATCAGAGAGAGCGTTTTGAAGATCAATTAAAATTAGCGGCTAGGGGAGATGATGAAGCGATGGTTTTAGACGAAGATTTTTTGCGTGCTTTGGAATATGGCATGCCACCAACCTCTGGTTTAGGAATCGGGATAGATCGTTTGACGATGATGTTAACGAATCAGAGTTCTATTCAAGAAGTTTTATTCTTTCCACAAATGAAGCCTGAGGTGAATCAGCAGCAGGAAGAAGGAGAGGAAATCACAGAATAACGCTTTTAGAAACGATGAATTGTAGGAAATAAAAATATAGACAAGTCTAATAAAAAAGCCCAGCTACTTTTGTGTAACTGGGCTTTTTCATTATCGCTGATCAAATTTATTTTTTCCATAATTTTTCCTCCATTTTTGGAAGTGGAGGTGCTTTTGAATAATCAATAGATAAATCAAAGCCAGCATCTTCGTAAACTTGATTTAAAGCTTTTTGAAGATCTACAAAAATAGGGGAATCATTTTCTTTCAATGGAATGGGAACAACTGGCAAGCTAGTAGTCAAATCCATCGTCCAGATGTCGATTTTAGTATCAAGCCCTCTAGTTAGGGCAACCACATAAAGTGCATCTTTTAAATCTGGATGTTCAAATGGGCGAGTTCCTCTTCTTAATAAATCAATTTCTAATAAATGCACGCCTTCTTGATGTAACTTCTCTCGTTTACTCAAGTATGGAGCTAAACCAGGTTTTCGTTTATTAATAAATGAAAGTACTTCAATAGCTGTCACCAGTTGATTATTATCAACATCTCTTATTTCTAAAACGGGAATTCGTACTTCAATAGGTTCTATTAGCGCAATACTAATGGTTGGAGGAGTTGGCAAGCGTTGACTACCATACGCTATCATCGGTTCTTCAACTCGATTTTCATTTAGGTAGACTCCTACATCAGGATACATAATGCCAGCATCTTTTTGAGGAGAAGTATCTTTTACAACATATCGCTCTACTCTTGCTACGTATTTAGGTCGAATTAAGGGAACGAGTGTTTTTTGTAATCTTCCTATCAATCCATGATGCACATCTGACCAGAGACTTCCCTCTAGATAAGGATCCATACCAATAAAAGGAGATTTCATAAAGAGATATTTGGTTTTAAAATAAAGGTGAAGACTTAGTTAGGCTGCACCTCCGTCACCAAATACTTGGTATCTCCACGCCAAGGTAAGGCTCGATATTTTTCTTTATAGGTTAAAATTACTTTTTGGCCTCTCAATTTATCCATTTTTTCAAAAACGGATTTATTAGTCACAGAGAATTCCCAGACATTGCCAATATTGGCGTCCTTCCCATTATTAGTCATCGTCAAACCACCTAAACTGACTTGTCCTTCATAAGTTTTAAAAAAAACGCCTTTTTCAGAAACTTTGATTAATTCACCTGCCCGACTTCCTACACTATAATTCATGTTGGCAAATATTAAATACCCGCCAGCTATTAATATGCCTGAGATAAAACCTGCCCAGAATAGTTTTCTGAGTAAACTACTTACTGCTTTTTTCCCAGATTCTACTCCTTTACTAATGCTCTGTTTCGTTTCTGAAATATCTTCTTGAATTTCTTTCTTTTTATTTTCATACGCCTTACCTAAGGCGTCTTTTTTTTCGTCGAAATTATCTTTTAATGATGACATGATTACTGTTTGTGTGAATTGATTCGATAAAATTAGGAAAATTGTTAGAAAGAATAAAAAAAATGATTAAACTTGAACTAATGATAAGACGTTTTTTTCATTATAAGTAACGAAGTACAAAAAAAGAGAAAATAAAATAAGCCTTAGAATTTAGAGAATTAACAATTATTCTAAAATTTTTCCACCTGTTTTTCAGTTAGTTGACATAGCTTAATAGGCTTAATTGTATTTCTCTAAACAAATAATAATAATTTCCCTGTGCTTATTCTGCAAAAAAACTACGCTCACATCAGTAATTCTTTGTAAATTTATTTTTTTAAAGATAATCAGCTTATTTTAATAGAACCACCCAAACATACGAGAAAATTTAACAACCTTGAAGAATTTAATTCCATACTTTATACAGCATCAATTTGAGCAGCAAAAAAACCATGGTTTTTTTACAGCCTATACGATGTTCATTGATCTCTCTGGGTTTACCCCCATGACGGAGACGTTTATGGAACGAGGGAATGAAGGTGCCGAAGAATTATCTATTATTTTAAATAAGGTATTCGAGCCAATGGTTAGTTTGGTCTATCGAAAAAATGGCTTTATACCTTATTTTGCAGGAGATGCGTTTACCGCAATTTTTCCTAGAAATGAAGTTCGACATCCTTGGGAAATTATATTAACCGCTCAAGAATTAAGAGATTTATTTGATAAGAAAGAAACGTGGAAAACTCGATATGGAGATTTTGAAATTCGCATTAAGATAGGTCTTGCCTGTGGCGAGGTGGAATGGGGAATAGTGGGGAATAAGGCACATAAATCTTTTTATTTCCGAGGGGCTGCTATTGATAATTGTGCAGAAAGTGAACATTATGCCAAAGAACAAGAAATTATTGTTGCCAATCATTTGCATGGAGAACTAGTGAGTTCCAATGGACATTTTCAAACGATAAATAATAGTTTCTATAAATTAATCAAAGATTTTGGCGTAGAGAAAGACATTATTTATCCAGTAAAAAAGGAAAAGGCTTTATCGGTTAAAGTGGCGCAAAACTTCTTGCTCAATTCTGTTATAAAATTCAATCAACAAGGAGAATTTCGATCGGTAATAACGGTTTTTATTTCTTTTGCAGGGGCTAATGATCACCGTATTTTAAACAGTTTTGTGAGTACGGTTGTCAATGAGTTTTATAATTTTTCAGGTTATTTTAAAGAAGTGGATTTTGGAGACAAAGGTGGTGTGATGGTTGGTTTTTTTGGAGCGCCAGTAAGTTTTGAAAATAATGCAGAAAGAGCCTTAGAATTAGTAAGTGCCATCCAAGATGCGGTTAGTAATTTAAAAAACAAATCAGGTTTGCGATATAGAATGGGCATTACTTCGGGTGTTGCCTATGCGGGAATTGTCGGGGGCATAGAACGTTGTCAGTATGCCGTTGTTGGAAATCGAGTCAATTTAGCAGCTAGACTGATGATGGATGCCGATTGGGGAGAAGTATTGGTAGATAAAGAAATTCAAAAGAGTCGAAATTTTCGATTTAAGCATAAAGGAGATGTATCGTATAAGGGAATTATGCGAGATGTACCTACCTATGTTTTAAAAGGTCGAAATATAAGTGAAGCACCAGTTTATTCAGGAAAAATAGTAGGTCGAGATGCAGAATTAAGAGCCTTAAAGCGTTTTGCCAAAAAAGTTTTTACAAGTAAAAAAGCTGGTTTTGCCTATGTCTATGGAGAAGCAGGCATTGGAAAAAGTAGGATTGCTTTTGAACTAAAAAAATATTTTCAAAAAAGAGGAACCGTTTCTTGGTTATCATGTCAAGCAGATCAAATTTTAAGAAAGCCGTTTAACCCATTTGTTTTCTTTTTGAAAAATTATTTTGAGCAATCTCCCGAAAATTCTAAGTTAGATAACAAGACTGCTTTTGAGCGCAGATTTCAATGGTTACTCAATGACATTGGTAGAATCAAAGATGAAGACTCAAAAGACGTCTACCTCGAAATATCAAGAACAAGATCAATATTAGCTGCACAAATTGGTATCAAATACCCTGATTCTCTCTGGGAACAATTAGATGCCAAAGGGCGGTACCAAAATATCCTAACAGCAATTATTACTATATTTAAAGCGGAAGCTTTAATTAGACCATTACTCATTGAATTAGAGGATGGTCATTGGTTTGATGATAGTTCTTTGGAGTTATTACAAGAAATGACTCGGCAATTAAAGGATTATCCTATTTGTTTTTTGGCAACTTCTAGGTATAAAGATAATGGAACTAAACCGCTACTAGTCCCAGAAGATTTAATCAAGGAAAATGATATTGCGTCTGTTAGTTTCGACTTAAAGTTTTTGCAACCAGAAGCTTTGCGTGCTTTTGTAACCAACCGTTTGAAAGGAGATATTGATAATGAGTTTTTTGAATTATTGGTGCGTTCCACCAATGGGAACCCTTTCTATGCGGAACAAATTTTAGAGTATTTTTCAGAAAGTGAATTATTGGAATTAGATAATGGGACTTGGCATATTAGAGATAAAAGTATCAAAGTTTCCTCTTCCATTAATTCTGTTTTGATGGCTCGAATTGACCGACTGTCTGCATTGGTTAAAGAAACGGTGAAAGCAGCAGCCGTCATCGGTAGAGAATTTGAATTACCAGTCTTAACGGAAGTCATGCGCTCTCAACATCTTTTTGAAGCGGATGATACGAATAAAGCCTTAGATATTTTAAAAGAACAGGTAAAAACAGCAGAGCAGGGTCAGATTTGGCGAGCGATGAACGAATTGCGGTATATTTTTAAACACTCTTTACTCAGAGAAGCGGTTTATGAAATGCAATTGCGTACTCGCTTAAGGGAATTGCATTTTTTGATTGCCAAGGCTATTGAAAAAGTATATGCTGATACTTTACCAGAAAAATATTTGGATTTATCCTTTCATTATGAGCATGCAGATGCCAAGGATACCCATAATGAATATACACGTAAAGCAGCCGATTATGCTCGGAAAAATTTCCAAAATAAACAAGCCCTATCGCTCTATGATAAGTTAATAAAAAACCTAAAAGAAAAGAAAGAAGGCGATGTAGAATTGGTTAGAGCTTTATTAAAAAAAGCAGCTATTTTAGAACTAATTGGAGAGTGGACGGCTTGTGAAGAAATTTTAGAAGAAGCAATTGATTTAGCGCCAACCTTAGATAGTTTGGTTCGAGCAGGGCAAGCCCATAATAGTTATGGGAATCTACTGATGCTAAAAGGACAATACGAAAATGCACAAGTACATTTAGAAAAGGCCACCAAATTTTTTGAAAAGGTAGATGATGGGTATGGGATTTTTAAAGTGTATGGGAATTTAGGCAATCTCTATTTCCGACAAGGACGCTATAAAAAAGCAGAAGAGTTTTTTATCAAAAGTATTCAACTTAGTAAAAAGTACGATTATACCGCAGAAAATGCACAAATAGTTGCCAATTTAGGACTCACCTATATGAATGGCGGCAATTATGAGGAAGGGATTCGTTGGCAGCAGTCGCAATTAGATGTTTGTAAACTTGCTAACGATAAACAGGGAATGGCTACACTATATACGAATATGGGTATAGTGTACTTTGAGCAAGGCGCTTATGACGCTGCATTAAAATGTTATACAGAAGGATTGGCACTAAGTCAAGAATTGGGTAATAAGCAGTTAACGGCTATAGCTATAGGTTGTATTGGAAGTGTTTATGAACGCAAAGGGGATTATGCGGAAGCCATGCACCATTTTGAAAAAGACCTAGAATTAGTTGAAGAATTAGGAGACAAGCAGGGAATTGCTATAACTTTAGGCTTAATTGGAGATTTACACACCGTAAAAGGAGAATTTGATAAAGCCATTCAATATTTAGAACGACAATTGGCCTATTGTCGAGAATTAAATTACAAAAAAGGAATCGCTAAGGCAGTCAATACTTTAGGAGATATATATTTTTATAAAGACCAATTTGAAATTTCAGTTAATTATTATGATTTGGCAATTGAGGTAACTAGAGCAATCAATAATCGCTTAGTTTTGGGAAGTAGCCTGATTGAAAAAGGAAAACCATTAGTTGCCCAAGGCAAAATCAGAGCTGCTAAGCTCTCCCAAGAAGAGGCTTTAAAAATTGCCAATGATTTGGGCAATCCAGATTTGGTATTTGATGCTAAAATATTAGGAGCAAGAGTTCTGTTTTCAGAAGGAAAATTAGCAACAGCAACGGTTATTTTAGAGAAATTATTGACGGAAGAACGTAGCCCTAAAGAAAAGGCAGATATTTATTTTGAATTATACCAAATAGCGTCTGATAAGGAAGAATATCGGCAAAATGCCTTAACTTTATACCAAAACTTATATAGTGAAACCCCACAATTTCTTTTTAGGAAACGTATGCAACAATTAATTTTGAAGAAATAATTATTTGAAACCAACCAATTATAATAATTATATCAATTTCGTAACTGTTCAACAGAGGGTATCGGGCATAGAGCAAAGGATTATTAAATAGAAAGTCAAAAAGTATTTAGAATTAAAATAACTCATGCTTTAAAAACTCTTCTGTTTTAGCCATTTGCCCTACACCCCAGCGCTTTGCTGAATAAATAGTTACTCGGAGTTTCTTAACTTCTTAATTTTTAAGATGAAAAAGCATTCTACATTCTTTCTATATCTATCACTATTTTTAATTATTTTTATTGCTTGTGGGGCCGAAAAAAAAGTCGATAAGAATAACCCAAATGAGCTATCAATCGTTACAGCTAGTATGGAATTAGATACACCAAACACAACTCACGACCAATTCGATTTAGCACCTGACTATACCTTCCCTTATCAATTAGCAACACCTGTTGAAGAATTTAAACTACCCAATAAATTAAGGGAAATTTCTGGTTTGGGAATAGATGCAACAGGAAAATATTTATATGCGGTACAAGATGAAGATGGAGACCTATTTCTAATTAATACAACAACAGGCGAAATAGAAAAAGAAGGTACCTTCCACAAAGCAGGAGATTATGAAGGTGTTGAATTTGCCAACGGGAGAGTTTTTGTCGTTAAAAGCTCTGGTACTTTATACGAAATCATTAATTTTAAAAAGGAAAACCAAGAGTTAATAAAATATAAATTTGACTTTAGCAAGAATAGTGATATTGAAGGATTGGGATATGATCCTATAGGAAATCGTTTGCTGATAAGTAGCAAAGGTAAATCAGGTAAAGGAAAAGAGTTTAAATTCAAAAAAGGAATTTTTGGTTTAGATTTATCCACCATGAAATTAGATGAAGCCCCTGTTTATACCATTAGTGTCGAAGCCGTCAAGCAGTTTTTAGAAGTCAATAACACTTTAGAAAAATTAGATAAACTAGTTAAATTATTTCAGCCTGGGGAAGAATTTATTTTTGGTCCTTCTGGTTTAGCCGTCCATCCTAAAACAGGCGATATTTATATTACTTCTTCGGTTGGAAAACTATTGGTTGTATTGCACCGAGAGGGGACAATCAAACATATCGTTAAGTTAAAAAAGAAAATTCATGAACAACCAGAAGGGATTGCTTTTGCCCAAGACGGTACGCTCTATATTTCTAATGAAGGAAAAGATGGAAAAGGCAGAATTTATAAATTCGCTTATCGAGAAGGGACTAAATAAAGTTAATAGATATGCCATATTTTTAAAATATGGCATGTCTCACTCAAATCGGACTTTTCGGATCAGGCTCAAATTTAGCAAATCTAAAAAATAAGAAATCCGTTGGGAGATAAAATCTCCTTGGGGTAAAATGAGCCCTAACGGATTTTGTTTCCCAACGGATAATTTTTTCTCTATTCACCTATTTTTATTTTACCCATTTATTCATTCCATCATTTACTCATTCCGAATTTACCGAATCACCGCCACAGGCATCCGTCTATCAAAATTACCTTTAATGACAGGAGATTGTCGGCTCCCCGTATAGCTTCGTACATTATGGTAAGTAAAATCAAATAATTCTTGTACAGAAATGATATTATCGTAATTGGTATCTGCCTCTCCTTTTAGCCCTCTAATTAAAAAATGACTAAAAACCCCTTGGCGCAAGCCCGAAGATTCTAGAGAAGTTTCGCTTGATTTAGAGGATAAAATAAGTGCCGAACCAGGACTAGATTGTGCCAATGCTTCATAATATTTTAATAAAGCATTATTGGCATCTGCGCCTTTCATTGCCAACAAACCACCAGAATGACAAGCATCTGCAATACAAATTTTATATTTAGCAGGACTATTATCTAAAATCGTTTTTATTTCTTCGTGGAAAATTCGATTGTCAAAACCATCAAAATCACTAGGCAAAAAAGAACCAGGCAACCCATGACCAGAGAAATAGAACATCACCAAATCATTTGGTCCAGCTTTCATAAATACTTCATTGAGTGCAGTTAGAATTTTTTGTTTAGTCGCATCTTCATCAATTAAAATCCGAATATGGTCATCCGATAAAGCACCCCCTTCTGGACTTTTCAAAAAAGCATACATTCTATAAGCATCATCGTCTGTAAACTTTAGGGTCGGCATGTGATTATAAGTAGCTACACCGATGACGACCGCCCAAACTTTCATTTGCTTGTGCATTTGAATACTTTGGGGCCTAGTTGGTTTTTCTTCAAAAGGATTACTGTCTCCTACATGCACACTCGCTTTCCAATACCCAGAAATTCTTTTGCCATCGCTTAAAGTTAAGACGCCTTTTCCTTCAAAATAACCATCTACCCAATCACCTATATAGACATCTCCATTGGCATAATAAATTGTGCCTTTCCCATGCGCCTGTTCTCCTTGAAAAGTACCTTCATATCTAGCACTATGATTTTTATAAACATAAACCCCTCGTCCGTCCGTACAATTACCAGCAATACAACCTTCTCCATTAGGGTTTTTAGCAATTAGGGCATCTCGTTTATTTTTTGGCTGCCCGTTTAGCAATGCTTCAATATCTATAGTATTGCCATTATTATCCAATGCTCGACCTTTGACCCAAACGCCTGACCATTCTTTTTTATTAGCCAATACTTTTTTACCTTTTCCATGTGGGTAGCCATTTTTCCATTCGCCTTTATAAATACTCCCATTGGAATAAGTACACATGCCCCAGCCGTTCATTTTTCCTTTTTGGAAATCGCCAATATATTTAGCACCACTAGGATAACTATAGGTGCCTGTGCCATCTATACAATTACCAGAAATACATTGTGCGGATAAAAAGAGTGGAGTAATAAGAGACAGGGCAAAACAAATGAAGTGTTTGTGAGTCATAGAAAGTGTTGGGATTAAATCGTTATATAATATGTTCTACATATACAACGCTTTTTTTAGTAATTAGCCTATTTTTAGACGACTTTTTTTAGGAAAAGTATCAAATAATTGATGGTTGCGAGGCTTTTATAAGTATTCTATTCGTAATCGTAAGAACTTCAAGGTCTGGAAGCACTTTTAAAATACGGATGAACAAACATCGTTTGTTCATCCGTATTTTTGAAATTTACAATGAATTCGATATAGGTAGTTTTTAACTACCTATGGATATTCCTGCAGTTTTTAACTACAAGTAAGCAAGAAAATCAAGTAAATAGCCTCTTTTTCTGGCTCATTAGTCGTTAAAAACGAACTTAATATCGGCTAAAAGCTAATTTTCAAAAGTACGGGAGAACTATATTTCATACCCCAACTATCTCTTCAAAAAAGCATCATTCGTCAAATCGCAGTTGACAGACCACTAGTAAATAAATTTACAATTGATCTTTTAATGCAGCTGCCTTTTTCCCATAAAAAGCACTTTTTCCATCAATCAATTCATTTAATAAATCAATCGCTATTTTATTTTTTTTATTTTTTACTTGTGCTAAAGCCAAATACCAAGTTGCATCTTCATATAATTCCATATCTTCTTTTTGCCCTCTTATTTTTTCCAAATTTGGAATGGCAGTATCTACATTATTAATCTCCAAATTGGCTAGACTATATAGAAAAATAGCTTTATTATTTTGTGGTTGGTCGTCGAGATAAGTTTTAAAATGGGGGAGACTGGCTTGATAATTTTTAGCGCGATATTCTTTTAAGGCAGCGGCTAATGCTTTTGGTAAGGAAATATTATCATAACTTTCAACTCCTCTAGTTTGTTCTCCCATAATAGGATAACTCTCAAAATGTGCATGATACAATCTTTCATTGGACGTATTATTCCAATAAAGCAAGGTGGAAATGCCAATAAAAGGCAATAACATGCCCGCTGCTATTCTAGCAATAAATCGTCTGCGAGTGGTCAGACTTCGGCGATTAATAGTAGAAAATACTTCTTCTTTTAAAGCAGATACATCCTCTTCAATACTCATTTGGTTGACC
>CAZXYA010000103.1:0-20331 GCA_964644655.1 uncultured Saprospiraceae bacterium
AAAACTATTCAATTACTTTGAATTTCAAAGTGTAGTGTACTTTCTAAACATGCCAAAAATGTTCATATTTATGTTACATAAAACAAAAAATCAAATAAGTTAAAAACAAAAATTTATGTAGTTAGAATTACCGAAAACTTTTTTTTCAATTTCAAAAATCTGGCTTCAAAATATGTATAACTTAACCAGCTAATGAATAAAGTGAGAATGAATATACAAAATGCTCGTAAAGTATACATATATATATTAATGCTTCCCATTTTTTCCAGACCCACCAATTCCAAAAGCACTCCAAAAATTGTTATAACGATTGGGTGAAGAAGATATATTCCATAAGTATATTTACCCCAACTTTGAGCAAAAGAAAAATTTCCTAAATTAAAAAAAGATTTGTTAGTTGTGAGTGCTTGCGAACAAATTATTAGAGCAAAAGCAATTGCATACATTGCTCTATTAAACACTATATCTAAATCGCCAAAAATATATTTCGTTCCAAAAAAATGTATAACAAATAAAAAAATAAAAAAGCCGAGATGATGAATTGTAGAGCTTGCAGCGAAAAATTTTCGAAACCAATTTACTTTTTGAGCAAAAAAAGCAAATACTGCACCGATACAGAGGTCAACCATTACTCCAAGAGTATGAAAATAAAGTATAAATCCATTACCTCTGTTCATATACCTAAACGATAAGGAAACGAGAATTACTAAAAAAATTCCTTTTAGCCAATGTTTTGGAGATAGGAGAAATAATAATGGCCAAAATAAATAGAATTGCTCTTCTATAGAAACAGACCAAGTTATATTCTGTGAAATTGTATCCATTCCATAATGGAATTCTTGGACATACATTACATCAAAATTACTTAGAAATAGTAAGTGATAAATAAGACTATTCATAGACATCGTTTCACGACCTACTAACTAACTCTTTCAGTCCAGGGTAAATAATAAAAGAAAAAATGACCACGGAAAAATAAAGAGGCCAAATGCGTAAAAATCTTCTAATATAGAATTTTTTTACATTTATTTTACCAGAAAAATTATGCTCCTCAATTATAAGATATGTAATTAAAAAGCCACTTAAAACAAAAAAAATAGATACTCCTAGTCCTCCATTAAAAAAGAAACCAATAGTTTTTCGAAAAACTAGCCAACCATCTGGCAAGTAATCAAACACCGCTTTAAAGGTATGTTGAAAGAAAACCATTAAAGCTGCATAAAACCTAATAGCATCCAGATTTTTGAAATAAACTCTTTTCTTATTTTCTGAAAGTATCATTTTCAATAATAGCTAAAAAATCCGTTTTTTAAACCAAAAACACCCACAACCATATTGTTGTTGGTTTGATAATTCTTCACTTGCATTTGTAATAATCTTGGCATCATCGGTAATCAATGTAAATTCTTCTAATTGACAATTATCAAACGCGTCAATTATTTGTTTATATCCATAAATTCGATGTGCATTAAAAACTAGTACAGGTTTACCTACAGGGGTAACAAATAAAATATCGCCTCCTTCTTTGGTAACTCTTTGTAATTCATTAATTGCCTTGATATCTCCATCATAATCTAGTCGGTCTCCATAACGCCCTAAGCCGATGTGTTCAATAGTATGCATACAACTTATCGACAGAATCGTATTAGACTCGAATGGTAAGTTATTCAAGTCTCCACGTTCAGATGTAAGCCCTTCTAAATCTAGTTGGGCTGGTCTATAATCATAAAACTTTGTAGGAACAAAAGCTGAAACGATAGTACTAAAATGTAAGGTACTAGAGATATCAATATGTTCTTTTGGATTAATCTTAGCTAAAATTCTTGCTGCCCAAGCTGGATGATAGACATAGTGGTGGTCGAAAGGGGTTTCGGTAGTATTATCATACAAAAAAGGGCGTCTATTTTCCCAAGTAACTTCAAATCTACTTGGGTTTCTAGATGATTTAGACAATGCTTTAAAATCTTTAAAGGCACTTTTAAAGGAAGTTTGTTGAGTAATATTACCCCATTCTTTGTAGATGCCTAAACCAACAAAGTATAAGCTAGAGTATTTGGGAATTATTTTTTTTAATACAGTTTTTAACATCTCTATTTCAAAATTACCTTGTTAAATTTAAATGTCTCCATTACAAAAATTCAATAATAATTACATCATTTTCAACTTTTACTGTAGCATTAGCGCCTTTTGTTCGCAATATTTGTTCTACTTCTTCCAAAGTAGGATAACTTTTCGTTCCATTAAAATATCTAGCATCATCAATTAGTATTACAAACGATTTATAATTATTTGCATCTAAAATAGCATTCAACTCTTCTACTACTGGGCATTCTTTATCCCCTTTTGCTGTAAACCCTTCAGAATAATGACCATCTAACCAAAATAATGTCGGTTTGGTTAATTCGGAAATTATATTATTTAAAACCTTGCCACTATCCCCATTTAGTACCTTTATATTTTCATTATCCTTAAACCTATTTGTTGCTTTCTTGTAAAGCATATCACTTAATTCTATGGTAAATAACTTCGAGTAATATTTTGACTGATAAAAGGTAGTATCTCCTAAGTACGTTCCTGTTTCCACAAATATTTTCGCATTATGTTTTTTTCTATATTTATCTAACAATTCTTGCTTAACAAGGAAAGGTGGAGCAATCGTACTGTCACTATTATGCCATCTCGTATATTCATTTTTTTGCCTCTTTAATTTGTATAAATTAACTGCAGCTTCAGGAAGTAGTTGTTTAATAAAACTTTTAATCATTTATCTTGCTTTATTTTCCTAAAAAATAATGTCTAATAATTTTTGGGCACAAATACTATCTGTCATATTCTTCAAAACCCAATTTCTTGGTTGATATAATTCTTTTTGTAAGTAATTTTCTTGAATAAGTTGCTCAAATTCAGATTCATCTTTAAAAAAAGTTCCAGTTTTATTTGTCATATAGGGCGCTGAACTAGATTTAAAGTTCCTCATTCTGTAGTGCCAATAGCCTGGATTCCAAACTATGGTTGGCACATTCATAGCCCAAGCTTCTAAAGTAGATAGTCCTTGTGACTCCTGTTCTACAAAATGAACTAAAAAGTCTACTTGATTTAATAATTCCTTATAATCTTCAAAACTGTAGTTCCCCGGAACTAATTCTATCACTTCAAAACCATTATTTTTAGCTATTTTCCAGCAGGCTTCATACTGGCTTTTTATCGGTCGTTTTTTATAAAAAAGTAATTTTTTCCCAGTTTTATTGGGTTGAATCTCAGAATCTGGCACCCAATATTTTACATCAACTCCTGCTGGCCAGGCTCTAAGCTTTTTAAGAGAAATATTCTCATCTACATCCGCCCAAAATTGTCCAGGCCAAGAACTTGGCGTAATTAGTAAATCAATTTCTGGTGCGCCTAATTCTTCAAATGGCCATACTGCTACATTGGGCCCTACTACCAATTTCTTAATTCTACCCGTTTTTTTTAATTTTATTCCTTGCTTAATTGGAGACAAACCTCCTCCTAATACAATAACTGTATCTGCTAATTTAGATAAAGAATTTGGGTTATAATTAAAATCAATTGTCCCTAGCTCTTGCAATCCATGGATTAGGCTTCTTGCTACTCCATAATGTCCTCCATACATTTTTAAAGCCTCGGGAAGCGGCGTAATTCCCTTTATTTTTTGCTTATAATTTTTATGATAAAAAATACTAAGCTTTTTCCGGTAGTAGAAAAAAGGAATTGGCCCTGTCGAGATAGTTAATTGGGGTTTCATATTAATTTTAATTCCTTAGCTACTTTTTCGGTACAGAAGAAGTAATTATGATCATCTGCATTATTAACAATCTTATTTCTCAACTCTTTAGTCCTTACTAATTTTGAGTTTCCTTCTATCTTAAAATATAAATAATCTAAATCTTTAGTAATTTCATGGACTCTTCTACCTATCTCATCATCTAAAATCTCTATAATTATTGAAGGATGAAATTTCTTCAGGTAACTTCCTAGCCCATCCAGTACTTCGGGTTCAAAAGATTCAACATCAATTTTTAGTAAATCTACTTTTTCTAAACCCTCTTGTTCTAGAAAGGTGGCTAATCTAATAGTACTAATTGTTGTAGGCTTAATATTATCTTCTGGTGTAAATTTATTGTCATTTACGGTTACACTATAAACATGTTCTCCCATAGCATCATAAATTTCTCCAACTCCGTCATAATCTGCGGCTGCTTTTTGTATAACCTTTATATCATAATTATTCAACTGATTATTTATATGGATTTTTTGGCAAACTCTTTCTACTGGCTCAAAGGCATAAATGTCCGCTGTTGGATTTAGTGTTCTAGCAATCAAGGCAAATACGCCTGTATTTGCTCCTACGTCAAAAATCACTTCTGATTTTTCACATAATTTGACCCATAAATCAAAGGAGACAGCTTCCCAGCCTTTTACACCTCTCCAAAAAAGTTCATTTTCCAATTCATAACCAAAGTGTTGCATTTTAAAACTATGCTTCTCATCGATTTTGACGGTAAAGTCATCTTTAAAATGTAAGTGTTGATAAACATTTTGTGGAGGTATCCAAACTTGCTTTAGTAAAGAAAATAAATTCTTTTTGAAAGGTACTTTCTTGTAAATATTAGATAGTATTTTTTTTATCATCATTTATTTTATTTCTATCAAAGCTTTTTTATAGCCTTCAAAAAAAGAAACTCCTATTAGAAATTTAGTAATAGAGAAATAGAAGAAATCAAAAAATCTTAAATTTGGAATAGCTTTTAAAACCCAAAAACAAAATGGCTTTAAATAGCCCCCCATAGTAAATAATTTAGTTTTTATCTTCGAGAACTCAACCTTACTTTCCTGCTGATGCCCAGAAATTTTTGGCCCTACTATCCGACCATATCCTTCTCTTTCTTTTCTATTTAGCCAGTTATCAAGCGCTATCCTATCAAATTCATTATGATATACAATATTAGTGGTGTCTATGAAGGTCTTTATGCCCATTTGTCTAGCTCTGTGGGCAAAATCATAGTCTTCATAACCAAACGGAACTTCTTCTTTGTATCCTTCTATTTGGTTAAAGATAACTTTAGGCATAAACAAACAATAACTAGCAAACAAATCTACTTCAAATTGACTATTTTCTTTCCAGTAAGCTGGATTTCCAGAATGCCCTTTCATATTCGTGTAACCAAAATTAACCAGGAAACGACCAAATTGTTGTTGTTTTGCTTGTTGTGTCAAACTAGGAGGGTATTCCCAACTTAAATTTAAACAGTACTTGGTAAAGCCTTTTTGACTAAAAAAGGTTGTAGCATTTTTTAAATTGACTTTGGTCAAATTGACATCATCGTCCAAAAGTAAAAGTAAGTTTCCTTTCGATTTTGTCACCCCATAGTTTCTAGCCGCCGCTACCCCTTTCTTAGGATTTTCAAATAATTGTACCTTATCATGATACTCTTCGCTAATATTAACTACATTCGTCTTAGAATCATTCACCACAATAATCTCAGCATCAAGTCCTTCTATTGCTTCATAAGTACAAGCTAAAGTTTTATTAAATACTGGGTTCCTATTATAAGTTGGAATAATTATAGAAAGCATATTGATATATTACTAATTTTGAAAATAAAAACTCTAAGTTGTTCCGATTAGCAATAATTTTTCTTTAATTTCAGAAATTTTAATTCAAAAAGCTGTAAAAATAAATCAGCTTCTTCAAACTATTTCTAGAGTTTTTCTACTCTTCAAGATTAGCTCAAATTGTTTAACACCCCATTCAACTAATACTTCGTTTTGCCTGAATAGCACGCTTAATAAATGACTGTTCCCACAAGTAAGGCATTAGAGAAACCCAAGCTTCTTCCCCTGCTCCAAAATTAATTTTAGGAGTGTTAATCACTTTTTCAACTTTTGCCTTTGTTTCTTTGCTATTAATTAAGGAACAATGCTTAAAATTATCAGAATTTATGTGATCTAATAGAAATTCTTTCCACTCATTTTGCATCCAATTTACAATCGGTGTATTAAATCCCATTTTCGATTTACGCAAAACAATTGCTTCTGGCATAATATCTTTAAGTGCATCCCTTAAAATAGCTTTGGTATAACCTTTTCGTAGTTTAGCTTTCCAAGAAAGAGAAAAACAATAAGTTATTAACCGATGATCCATAAAGGGCATTCTTATTTCTACTCCACTAGCCATAGAATAGCGATCATAATTCCTTAGAAGCGTTGGTAAAGTTGATTGGTGAAATATTTCAAATAATCGGGTGTTATAGCGTCCAAATTGACCTATATGTGCCTTCTCTTTCTTTTGAAGACCAAGTAGGTTTTTTGCAAAAAAGCTAAAAACATCCTTATAACCTTTGTGTTTATATTTCAGATGTCTTAAGTAATCTAAAAAACCAATATCTATTTTTTTCGCCTGAGGATGGTCTAAACTATATAATCCACGGTAAGTATCTAAAATATTCTTTACCTCTTTTATATTTAAGCCTGCATCAATAAAGGCAGAAAATACATCTTGCCCATACCCAGCTATAAGTTCGTCCGCTCCATGTCCGTCCAAAGTTACTGTAACATTATTTGCTTTGACAGCCCCATATAACTCCATCATTGGAATAGGACTTGTTAAATATAGCTCTTCAAATAAATAAAGATAATTTTCCAAGTTTTCAATTCCTGCAGCAGGGTTTATAGGAATAAAAGTTGCTGGTATGTCTAAATAATCAACTACTGTCTTTGCATATTTACTTTCATCTAAAAAAGTATCTGGGAACGTTGCTACAAAAGCGTGTTGCCAATCTTTAGATTCTCTAGTGAGGTGGCTTGTTTTTGCTGTGTGAGCCATAGTACATATAGTTGCACTCGAATCCAGTCCTCCACTTAAAGCTGTACCTATTGGTACATCAGAACGCATTCTTAATTTGCAAGAATCAATAAATAATTCTCTAAATCTTAATACCTGGTCTTCATATGACTTTGGTACTTCCTGTAAGTTATTAATTGTCTCCCAATAACATACAGGGCTTAATGATTTATTTTTTAGATCTAAGTAAGAATAATGCCCTGATGGAAATCTTTTAATACCTTCAATTAAGGACTTCTCAGTTGTCTCGTATTGAAAATAATTTTCTTTACACCAATGAAAATCTTTTGACGGTTTTATATCTGGTAAAAAAGGAGTAATTGCTTTCATTTCAGAAGCAAAAACAAAAGTTCCTTTTGTAAAACAATAAAAAAGAGGCTTTTGACCATAACGATCTCTACTTAGAAAAAGTTGTTTTTCTATCTTATCCCAAATAGCCAATGCCCACATTCCATTAAATTTCAACAAACAATTCTCTTTCCATTCATGATAGGCTGCTAATATTACCTCTGTATCACTTTCTGTCCTAAAATTATATCCTTTTTTTTCAAGTTCTTTTCTTATTTCTAGAAAATTATAAATTTCTCCATTAAAAGTAATGACATACCTTTCATAATTCATTGGTTGATGCCCATTCTCAGATAAATCTAAAATTGCAAGTCGTCGATGCCCTAAGCTTATTGCACCTTCTTCTTCATGCCAAATACCAAATCCATCTGGCCCTCTATGAATAAGAGAATCAAGAGCATGTTTAAATAAATAACTCTTAGTTGCCGGTAGTGTACCTAAAATTCCACACATTTAGTTTTTCTTATTGGTCAAATCAATTATTGAAATTTAATTCCTATTAGCCCTTATGTCCGTAATAATTCATTAACTTATTATAAATTACTTCTTCGCCAAATCGTTTTACACAATCATCTGCTATCTCTTCTTGATTATACTGGCTATAATTGTTAATCATCCATTTTATAGTTTTTGCAAAAGCATTAGGTGTATTTTCATTCACCAAAATACCATTAGCGACAGTAACAATATCTCTTGGACCTCCGGCATCATATACAATAACAGGTCTACCCGCAGCTAGTCCTTCAATTATACTTACCCCAAATGTTTCATAAGTACTTGCGGATACTAAAATATGTGAATTTCTAAGCTCTTTTTCTATATCAGGTCTATCCAGAAGTCCTTTAAAATGAACTATGGCTGATAGGTTATGTTTATTCGAGTAATTCTTTAGAATACGCTCGGTAGGTCCATTACCTACAATAATTAACTCTGCTTCTTTATTGTTCTTATTAAGCAATTGAATGGCTTTTATTATCGTTAATATATTTTTTCTTGGTGTTAAATAAGCAATTACAATTAACCTAATACAAGCATCTAATTTAATTGGTTTTTTATTATTAAAAAACAATGGGTTTACAATGTTATGAACCACATCCAATTTCGCATCTTCGAAATCATAATGTGTTAATAACTCTTCTTTATAAAAATTACTAACTACAAAAGTTTTCTTACTCCCTCCTACTACTTTATAAAGTAATTTATGATAAGCTTTTGAGTTTGCATACTCCTCCGATAGAATCCATTCTGTAAAATGTTTGGTTAGAAAATAGGGTATTTTCTCCTTATGAGATAAATAATGTGCTACTACTCCAGCCCAAATTACAGAATGGGCATGGATAATATCAGGCTTTCCATATAATCGAACATAAGTTTTATACTGTTTATAGGCACTTCTTGTACAAATATATTCATCAATAAAGGTAGGTTCTGAGGTTTTAGGAACGTAAGACTCCGTAAAACTATAGTACGTTGGGAGGCCATTATCAACTATGCCATTGGGGGTTTTCTCTCCATTAAATCTAGTTCTTCCTCTAAAACGTAAATCATGGTGAGGAAATAATATCCCTACTTTATGCCCACGTTTTTGATACATTCTTGCTTGTTCTTCAAAGAAGGTACCAAGAATTGGATTTTGAGGTGTTTTGTACCAAGATGGAATTAGTAATATATGTTTATGCAAAGAAAGAAAGTAATTAATTAATAAAAAAATTAAATAATAATGCAGGAAAAAATTAACATGTCCAGTTACGTTGTTAAAATTATTGGCAGTTTATCAAAAGTAATACTAAAAAAGAGAATGAGAACAAAAAACTTTGTAGTAATCACACTCAAAACTTATGAAAAAATGTAAATAATGTGAGGTGTTCTATTAAAAACTTGATTTAGAGAGAATTATCAGAAAAATGAGGTTAAAACTCGATTTTTGTGTTAAAGACCAATTCTTTAAAGGAATATCCCTCTACTAGGAGTTTGTTTGTTTTTGGATTCAGCTTTAATTTGTTTTAATCGTATGCTAATTTGTTTTGGGAATAAAAACTTAAAAACTTACGGAAAAATACAAAGTTGGCAAAGACTTAACTTTTTATATTGGAGGATTTAATACTTTTATAAGTACAAGAGTTAGTCGTTTAGGGATGTGTATACAATAATTTATAACAAAGGTTGGGGTTTATTTTTCACATGTTCGTAAGTAGTTTTTCAAGTTAATACTGTCGGGTATAATTTTAACTGGAAAGACTACTAAGTACGAAAATCTATATTGTTCTTCAAAGTTAATAAATGGCACAATTTAGCTCTTAATTGTTTTTTGACAATTTAATTTAGAACGACAGCATTACTTTTGATAAATTGCCTCTTTATATTCATTAAATAACTTATTTAGCTTAGTTTCATATCTAGTAAATAATTTAATCTCTTCTGCATTAAACGCATCTTTCCATGCATTTATAGTTCCAGCATTAGGATGAAGACCAATTCGTTCTTTAATTATATCCAACTCTTTTTCTGCAATATATTCTTTGTGAGGGAAAAATTTTTTTTGAAGCTCTAAATATACATCGTAAGGGTTATTAGACAAGTCTTCATATTTAATAATATGTATATTAGTTTTATTTCGAGCATACTCCAACCAACCTTTAACATGATAAAAATGATGTTCAGCAATTGTCCATTTGGGTCTACATTTAAATTTTGGGCTACCTATCCAATCAATTTTTTTTTTAAGGAACTCTGATAAAGAAAGATTCTTCAAATTTGGATGTTTAAAGTTAGGAGATTTCCATAAAGAATAAGCTACTGCTCCTGGATTTCTGTATATATAAATGGAGGGAGAATATAGCCCTGATATATTTCTTTTATGTGGAAAATAATGATTCCCAAAAAGTTTTCCATGCTTATCACCTTTATTATCTACCATCCTATTTGCCCAATGACCATATTGTATTGGAGCTATTAGTAAGTCATCATCTTTATAAAAATTTTTTCCTAAAAATGCCGATAGAAGATGAGTTCCTGACCTAGGATGAGAGTAAATCATTATATATTCATCAGCATATGGAGAAATATCCCAATCTGGAGGTGATATAAAAAGCTTAATTCTGCTTAAATATTGTTTTAAATTCATTTAATCTTTGTTTAGTTTTTCATTCTTCGGTAAATAAAAAAATCTGCAAAAGAGGTCTCTTTTTGTCGATTTTCATCAAAGGGATACTTATTCTTAATAAATTCTATCAACTCAAATTCTTTCTTTTTTATTTTAACCCAATCTGTAAACTTTCTTGCTTTAACATGCTGACCAAACATAGAACCTTCATTAAAGTCACAAGAATAAATAATAACATACTTTGTTGAAGTATCAAACAAACGATGCATATATTTTTCAAAAACATCATCTTCTACCAAATGGTAGATTACATCTAAGCTTAGTGTTAATTCTCCTGTGATTTTTTTACCCCTTGAATCATCGATATGATAAAAGCTTTTTGAATTGTCTTGACCATATAACTTTTTACATTCTTTGAGAATAGTCTTGCTTACATCAAAACCTGTATAATTAGGAAAGTTAAAATATTTCAATTGGTTGCCATCTCCACTTCCATATTCTATAACATTATTTATTTTTTGAGTTACAACAAAATCATTAAGTATTTCAGCTTTAAATCTAGCTAAGTGATTATAAGAACCTGGACCAGAATTTTCTCCTGGAATTTTATACAAATCCTCCCAATATTTTCCAGAAGTCGTAAATTCAAATGGCTCAACGGGAAAAAGTTTTCTTCTTATATAAATTAAAGCATTACCTAGAATTGGAATTTTTTTTATCGTTGATTTCAAAATAACAGTTTTATAAAGTTATAAAAAGCTTTTTAGATGTTTTGCTTAGGCCTTAGGAAAGCCCAATACATTATAATATTCATCCGCTCAATTAAGTCATCATCATTAAGAAGTTCCTTATTATTGTTAATGAAAAAATAATCTTTTAATTTTTTTTTGTTGTTACTTTTCACCAACTTAAGTTCATGAGAAGCTTCAAACAAAGGTAATATGGCATCTGAAATGGTATCATCTATCAAATCATGTAACTCAATTAAAATCATGCAATTGCTTAACTTTGCCACGGTCTCTTTAGTAAATATTTCTTTCTCAAATCCTTCACAATCACATAAAATAAATACATTATCCTTCAAATTATAATTGTCAAATTCCTTTTTCACAAAAGTAGATTTAACTACAACTCTATCCTCAACCTGATTAAGGCGAGCCATATCCATGCACAACTTTTGCCCTAGAGGACTCGTATCATAAGCGTGGATTTTTGAGTCTATTAATCTCTTCGCAAAACCATTAGCATAATAACCTTCTGCACAACCAATGTCAATAACTGTTTTAGGTTCATTTGCAATGACTTCTTCTACAATAGTATGCAATTCATCTTCATAGGAACCGATAAACTTAGGAATCAATTCAGATCCAACAGAACGTAATGTGTTGTATTTTAAACCCTTAAAAGGCCCACTTAAAACACTATAGTCAGGAGAAATATATTCACACTTTAATTTTTGCTCATAATACCCAATATAATAGTAAGCAAATTTTAAATATTTTCTCACTATTTCAAATTTGCAGATATATTTTATGAAATTTTCGTACATTTTAAATTTTGTTAAAAAATTATTACTGATTAGCGACATTTAAAATAATGTTTTTAGTACCTTTCCTCCAAGCTTCCCAATTTAATTCTTGCTCAAATTTTTCTCTTGCATTTTTTGCCATTTTCTTTATTTTCTCTTTATTTTCGAAAAGTTGCTTGATTTTAATTACGTAATCTTTGGATGTTGCCTCTATAGGAAGTAAATATCCATTAATTCCATTATCAACAACGGCTGAAACACCTCCTGTATTGGTAGATATAACAGGTAGACCGTAGGCAAAAGCCTCACAAAAAGCAATCCCCATAGCTTCTGCTCTTGTAGGCATAAACATAAGATGGCTACTCAATAGTAAATCATCAAATATTTTCTTCTCTATTTCATTATTTTTATTTAAAAAAGAAATAACTTTCATTTTAGGATGTTTAACAGGAGGAATACAACCACAAACCGTAAAACTAATTTGATACCCTTGATTAATTAAGTTCTCAAATGCATCAAATGCAATATCTCCTCCTTTCCTTTCCCACTCCTTTCCTAAAAACAATACATTTATTACACCGTCATAAATCCTATCAAGCTTAGATTTATTAGGTATCTCTATAATATTAGCACCGTGTTTAACAATAGATATTTGCGCTGAATTAGTTTTATAGAATTTGACTACATGGTTTGCAGCCCAAGTAGATGGAAATACTAAATGTTTAGCATTTTGGATTGCTCTTTGCTCTATTAAATTAGATTCCCACTCTGCTAATTTGGAAAAACCAGAATAATGATGATAGTAATTATTTATTTGGTCAAATGTAGTATCGGTAGCATAAATAATAGGAATTTCAGTCTTTAAATATGCAATTTCTGTAGAAGCTTTAGGAGCATAAATAACATCTATTTTAAGTTTCTTTAATTTTTTTTGGAATTGACGAGCATAAAACTTTGCCAATAAAATATTCTGCCAACTATTGTGTTTCTTTCCAAAAAATCTTAAATGCAAAAATCCTACGACCTTTAGAGTATTCAAAATAAATCTATTCATTGTAACAGGCCCTAATATAAGAACTTCTTCAAATTCCTCCTTTAATGCATGAAACATTTTGAAGTGTACACCCGACGATTCTCTTCTATCTAACGGGTTAGTTGCGGTTAAAAAACCGACCTTAATATTTTCTTTATTTGTCAATTATTGATTTGTTATTATTAACATTAAAAGATACTAAATCAGAATTTCCTCCCCAAACTATCTTAAGTATTTCTTCTATTCTACTAATAAATGTATGTTTTTTGATTACTTTACAATAGGCGTTTTGTGCAAATAATCTACGAATTTCTCCATTTCTACTAGTACTATCAATCTTAGTCATTAACTCTTCCTCTGAATTATAAGTCATTATTTCAGACGCATCAAAATAATCATTTATATAATCGTTACCATCAACTAATTGGAAAGATTTACTACCTGAAATTTCATAGAATCGTTGATTAGAACCATAAAAACTTTGGGAATGATGAACGTTTAAGTTAATTTTTGATTTACTATATAATTCGTTCGTCTTTGAAGGATTAATATTACAATCTAAGAAAATATGCCTATTTTCCTTCAAATAATAATCATATTTAACTCTAACAGAACTATCCAATAATCCATAAAACTTAAGCGTTTTATCATTAAATCGTTCAGCAATTTTTCTTAGTAATAAAAATCTATTCTCATAAATATGCCCTACAAATAATAAATCTATTTCCTTCTCTGAATCTATTGGATAATAAATTGTTTCATCTAGTGCGCATGGTAAAAAATGAGTCGTTTTTTGTTCTTCTTTCGATAATTTTTCAACATCTGTTTTCTCAAAAAGAAAAATATAATCTGCTAAATCTCTTATATTATAGATATAGTGTTTTCTAAAAATGCTATCCATCAACCAAATAACTTTCAAAGAATTTTTCATCTTTTTAATAGTACTCTTTTCTAATGGCGTTTCTTGAAAAATAAAAACTAAATCTGGTTGAAAAGATTGATATAAATTTAATAAACGTTTATTAAACCGCTCTGGAATAATTTCTTCTATAAATTTCTTCTTATTGAAAGAAATATGATATTCTAACTTTTCTTTAAGAGAAGTGACTTCTCTTTTGTAAATATAAGTTTTGGTATCAAAGCCTAGTTTATTAAAAGCCCGTTCTACACTTTCGGTATATCCAAAGAAATCTGTACCAATAATAAGTACCTTTTTCATTTTCTTTTTATTTAAGTAAGCCTTTCATTTTCATCTCCTCAATAGATTTGGAAAATTTGCTTTCACCAATTTCTTGATTATTTACCCAATCTACAAATCTACTAATTCCTGTTTCAAAATCTACCTTAGGAACAAAGCCTAAACGTTTTTTAATTTTTGATAAATCAGCATAGTTATGACGAATATCTCCTAATCGAAAATTTCCTGAAATTTGGATTGGGGTATCTCTACCATACTTTTCTACTAATGTATGGGCAACTTCTAGGACAGAAATAGGTTTGCCAAAGCCTACATTAAAAATTTCTCCATCTGTTTCCATGTACTCAATAGCAAGTACCGTAGCATCCACCACATCATCTATATAGACAAAGTCTCTTGATTCTGTCCCATCTTCAAAGACGTTAATACTTTGATCGTTTTTAATTATGGTAGAAAAAATTGACAAAATACCTGTATATGGATTTTTTAGAGATTGCCCTGGTCCATATACATTCTGATATCGTAATGCCACAGCATCAATTCCTAATGCATCACACATGCATAATACCAACTGTTCCTGATTTTGTTTTGTTATGCCATAAACTGAAGAAGGATGTATTTTAGAAGTTTCATCAGTTGGAATAGAAATTAAGCTAGTGTCATCTTTAAATTTAACTCTAAAATCACCACTTTCCATATCCTTACCAATTCTTGGTTTTGGATAGACAACTCCATATTTTTCAGATTTATATTTACCCTCTCCATAAATAGCTCTGGAGGATGCAATAACTACTTTTCTTACATTATGCTTTTGATTAGCTAAAATATCTAGAAATATGGCCGTTCCCCCAATATTTGCATCTACATAATTTTTAATAGCATACATGGACTGCCCGGTCCCAGTTTCTGCTGCAAAATGGACTACAATTTCAATACCTTTTAATGCTTTTTTCCAATCTTCTTCCCTTCGAACATCACCATGAATAAATGTCACTTTATCCTTAATTTTTTGATATAACGGAGATTCTTTAGTTGGATTTTGTCCATGAATTTGACTAGATAAATTATCTAAAACAACTACATCGTACCCCCTATTAATAAGAACATTTGACAATGTTGAACCAATAAATCCAGCTCCACCTGTAATCAATATTTTTTTCATATATTTTAAATATTTACTTTACTTTAGTAGCTACTACTTCTATGCAATCACCAATATTCATATAATTTTCCAATTGAGCTAAATAGGTGGCAATTCTTCTTAAAAATGCTGAATTAGAAATAAATCCTTCATGGGAAGTCTTCCCATTATTTCTATTTGCATAGATTTGCAAACTACCTAGTATGCCATGGGCATTTGAAGCATAATTTATCTCTTGAACATTAAAATTATGTTTCTCTAAAAGTCGCTTTAAATTATTTGGTGAATAATTAAAAGTATGCACTGGGGCTCCTAAATAATACCAATAATCCTTAGCCAACCTCGAATTAATTCCTCTAAAATTAGGAACGCCTATCTGTATTTTTCCGTTTGGTTTTAAAATTCTATAGATTTCATTAAGAACTTCATTGGGATTATATATATGTTCAAATGAATGGTTGGAATGAATAAAGTCAAATTCATCGTCCTTAAAATTTGCTTCTAATAGAGTTCCATTAAAAATATTTAATCCCTCATCATTTCCTATTTTGGCAGCAGCTTTACTCGGTTCAACCCCTGCTACCGTCCAACCCTTTGCTCGATATTGATACAAAAACCAACCACTTCCGCATCCTATATCTAATATTTTCCCAGGTATCTCTACTTCTTTTTGACTGTAACCAAATAGTGTTTTTCTTATTTTATCTCTAAATCTAGGTTGCTTTTTCTTCGGAATCGAATATTTAGCTTGATATGCATAATAACTCTCTTCTGGATAAAATTTAGTCAATTCATCATCATTAAACATTGGATTTAGAAAAATCAACTGACAATCTAAACATTGATCTAGATTAAAAGTGCCCTTATTTCCGTAATGTCTATCTTTGGCTTGACAGTAATTTTCCAAATTACTGCTCTCGCATACTGGGCAGTTATTAATATTCTCCATAAATCACTAATATATTAAGTGGTGTAGCTAATAATTTTCGCTGGAACCCCAGCTACTATCGCAAACTCAGGAACATCTTTTCTTACAATAGAATTGGCCCCTATAATTGCTCCTTTTCCAATAGTTACACCCTTAAGTATAACAGAATTAAATCCAATCCAAACATCATCTTCAATGATAATTTCTTTTTCTCTTAAATCATTTTCTTTTCTAAATCCTTTTTCAAAAATATGCTTATGATCAATATGCCTTTCTCTGGATTCTAATGGATGAGAATTGTTATCATGGATTTCTACATCATGGGCAATTAACACTCTATCTCCAATAGAAATTTTTTTTGCAGACCAAATTCTTGAACCTTGACCTACGAAAGAATACTTCCCTATAATAATTTCTCCTCCGTGACCAAAAGTAGTTAAATTACCTCTCAGCATTGTCCTTTCACCTATCTTGACAGCATCTTTAGCTCTAGAATTGATAATACTGCCGCTTCTATCAATAATTACAGTTGAATGTATAACAGCATTTTTGTGATACCATTTTAATTGTTTTTGTCTATGATATTGCAGTCCATGATAATATATGTATCCAAATATTTTATTTAAAAAGTTTTTCATAAAAGAAAATTCTATTAATTAATTCAAGTTGCGGACAATCTTAAAAGAAAGAAAATGTGTTGATTTTTGGTTCATTTTACTTGCTGTGCCGTAAAATTTCTAAGAATCGCCTTATTTCCTTTCATTGTGCGCAACTTTGGTTAATTATTTAATACCAAATGAATTAATATTTAATTAATAGGTATAGAGAAAATGCTATCTATTCTAGAAAAAGAATAGATTTCAATAACAAAAAAATGCTATACGAACTCCAATTAAATATTATAGAATATTTAATTTATATTTTTTCGTCCTTGAATTCTTTAATCTTATGTTGTGTACTTGATTATTTTAGGAGGATTTCCAACGACAATTGCATAATCTGGTACTGATTTTCTGATAATCGTATTTGCACCAATTATTGCTCCTTTTCCAATTATAACACCCTTTAATATAGTAGCATTAAATCCAATCCAAACATCATCTTTTATAATAATATTTTTTTCATTTAAATCATTGGTTTGTTGAAATCCGATTTCTCTTATGTGTAACAAATCATTATACCTATCTTCTGAATCTAAAGGATGAGAATTATTATCCAAAACATGAACATTATGAGAAATAAGAACACGTTCACCAATAGAAATTCTCTTTGAAGACCATATCCTTGTTCCTGGTCCAATAAAAGTATCATTCCCAATAATTATTTCGCCCCCATGCCCAAAAGTCATTAGATTTCCTCTTACTATAGCGTTCTCTCCAATCCTTACTGATGACTTATCTTGATTATTATCTATACTACCCGTATTAGCAATTTGTGCACTTTGAGCAATAATAGAGCTTTGATGATAAGATTCAATTCGACTCTTAAAATCAGCTTGAGCTCCAATTTGATAAATAAGTTTACATATGTTGTAAAACTGTTTTCTTAGGAAGTTTTTCAAATGATTCTATTTGATATTAACTAAAAGCTCATTATTAATTTGGGACTTTTTTTTAACCTGAAAGTCTAGCTTAGGTCTAATACTTCCGGGGATTGGTCCTGAATAGTTATATCTTAAAGGATTATCATGAAGTATGTCTTCAACTTCAAAGGAAAGTGCGTCTCGGTAATCTAAATTCACCTTATATCCAACTTTGTAATAGGTAGAAATCGCTATAGATACAAAATGCACACCATCATTTAAAAAATTAGCTGGAACATTACAAGTTGCTTCATATTCTCCCGTATCAAGGGGTTTAACATTTAAAGCATTACAAACAAAAATTAACTGACCTTGATTATTATTTACATGAAGGCTTGGAACAATTCTAGCATCAATATTTTTTTTCACCTTATAAAATAGCTTTATTTCAATAGCTTCATTAATTAGAAAATTGCCTTGATTTACCCCTTCACTATTCTGTACTTGTCCTGCCATTAGTTCCACTAGGTCATCTGAATAGATTCCTTTTCTATCTGATAAATCAAAAGAATAGGGAGAATGATTAGAATTAGAAAAATATGAGCTTATGATTTCTTTAGTTGTACCAATACTTTTTATCTCTCCATTTTGTAATAATATAGATCTTTTACATAGTGAAGAAACCGCCCCCATATTGTGGCTTACAAATAAAATGGTACGTCCACTTTTACTAACTTCGTCCATTTTCCCTAAGCACTTTTTTTGAAATTCGGCATCTCCAACTGCCAACACTTCATCTATCACGAGTATTTCAGGCTCTAAATGTGCAGCTACCGCAAACGCTAATCGAAGTTGCATTCCAGAAGAGTAATGTTTTAATGGAGTATCTATAAATTTTTCAACCCCTGAAAAATCAACAATTTCATCAAATTTTTGACTTATCTCTTTACGAGTAAGTCCTAAAATTGAACCATTTAAAAAAATATTCTCCCGACCTGATAACTCCGGATGAAATCCTGTACCAACTTCTAAAAGTGAGGCAACTCGACCTCGAGCCTTGATAAAGCCCTTGGTTGGCGGTGTAATTTTAGAAAGAATTTTAAGTAGCGTACTTTTGCCTGCTCCATTTCTACCGATAATACCAACGGTATCTCCAGGATATACATCAAAAGAGATATCTTCTAATGCCCAGAATAATCCATCCTCTTTTGCTTTTTTATTTACCTTGAATAAATCAAATAATGATTCTCGTAAACTCAAATAGGGTTTTGCATTACCTGCTAGTTTATATTGTTTCCCTATATTTCTTACCTCTAATATTGGTTTCATAATTTAATCTGATTATGCAACATCAGCAAAATAAGCCTCAGTTTTTCTAAAAGTAAAGACACCTATAACTACCCAGAAAATAGTAGCAATAACACTTATTAAAATTATATTCCATTCAATTGGCATGTCTGTAAAAGCTGCTCTTCCTAAATTTACTGCCCCAGTCATTGGATTTATAGCTAATAAGTATTTAGCCCAGGCTACATCTTTGAACATAGAAACTGGATAAATAACCGGAGTAACAAATAACAAGAATTGAATTAAGAATGGTATTATATATCTAAAATCTCTATATTTTATATTTAATGAGGCTAAAAAACTTCCTAAACCAAAAGTACTAAAAATACTTATCAGAAGACCCAGAGGGAGAAAAACAAACAATTTCCAATAATTTACATTGAAATTGGGAAGTGTAAATTCATAGTATAGGATAATTCCAATGAATACAATTAATGCCATTAAAAAATCAAAAAAAGCTACTAATATACTAGACATTGGAATTATTAATCTGGGAAAATATATTTTTTTAATAATACCTGCATTTGAAACCATACTATTACCAGCACTACTTAATCCCGAACTAAAGATGTTCCATAATAATAATCCACTATAGTAAAAAACAGGTGCAGGAATGTCATCTGTCGGAACATTCAATACATTTGCAAAAAAAATTACAAACACCATCATCATCATAAAGGGCTGCAAAACTGCCCATAAGAAACCAAGAATAGTTTGCTTGTACTTTACTTTAATATCACGCCAAGTAAAGAAATAGAAAAGCTCTTTGTATAACCAAAGTTCTTTTAAATTCAGAGAAAACTTACCTGGTGGCTTAATTAAATATTCTAAATTATTTAACATTTTTTTATTTATATGATAATATTTTATTTTTAAACCATAAAAACGTACCCTCTAATCCTTTTTTAACTCCTATTTCAGGGTGGTAATTTAATTTCTCCTTCCCTTTAGAAATATCCGCCAAACTATGAGGAATATCCCCTTCTCGATTTGGTCCATAATTAGGTCTAATATCAATCCCTACTATTTCTTCAATATAGGACCACAACTCATTTAGAGAAGTCTGTGCGCCATAAGAAATATTATATATTTGATTAACTGCTTCTTTATTTTTAGTGAATAAGCTTAATAAATTTGCTTGAATGACATTATCAATATAAGTAAAATCTCTACTATATGAGCCGTCACCATTAATAGTTGGGGCTTTATCCTCCAAGGCCGCTTTCATAAACAAAGGAATCACTGCTGCATAAGCACCATTAGGCGCTTGCTTAGGTCCAAAAACATTAAAATAGCGTAAGCCTATAAATTCTATTCCATA